>JADFNE010000035.1 GCA_022563535.1 Myxococcales bacterium | reverse complement strand
ATATCGGACAGATTCCACAGCTGTCCCCGGGGGCCGTGGTCGAGACGCGCGGCTTGCTGGACGCGACCGGCTACCGGCCGCTGGCCAGTCCCATGCCCAGGCAGATCGAGGCCATCGTGGCACCGCACGTGGCCCGCCAGGAGCTGCTGGTAGAGGCGGGAGTGGAAGGCGACTACAACAAGGCGGTGGCGGCCCTGACCAGCGATCCGCTGGTGGGACGGGCGGACGCGGCCCGGGACATGTTGCAGGAGATGGTCGAGGGAACGAGAGCGTGGCTGCCGGATTCAATAAATAGCGCTCGGAGGTAAGCCCGCCGAGTTTTCGACAGAAACGTGAGGATGTCACCCATGAAATACGGAAAGACGGAAGTGGTCCTCTGCGAGGACTACGAAGATCTGGGCGTGAAAGCTGCAGCCGAGGTGGCGGCCAGGATGGGGGCAATGCTGGCGGCACAGGATGAATTGCGTGTCGTCTTTGCCGCCGGAGAGAGCCAGGGATCGTTTTGCCGCGCCCTGGCGGCAGGAGGGCATCGACTGGGGGCGCGTCACCTGCTTCAACATCGACGATTTCTGGGACAGGCGCCTGCCCAGGGAATTCACCTGCGGTTATCAGACCGAACGCGATCTCTATGCGCAGGTGCCCTGCAAAGCCTACCACCTCGTCGACTACAAGGCCGCCGATCCCGAGGCGGAAGCGCGGCGCTTTGAAGCACTGGTGCGGGAGGGACCTATCGACGTGGTGTGCCAGGGGATCGGCACCTCGGGGCACCTGGCGCTCAACGAGCCCGGCGATACCGACTTTGGCGCGGAGCGCTGGGTGCGCCGGGTCGAATTGGTCGCTGCGCAGGCGGATGCTGCGCAGTGGAGCGTCGCTCAGTTCGGTCCAGTTCAACAACAGGTCGATGACGACGACGGGTTTGCTCGATACATCGCGCACGGCGGCGACGGCCAGGGCTTGAATCTCCGGATAACGGACCTTTGCTTTGCGGCCATCGTCTAGTCGAAAATACAAAACCTCGTTGGTCAGTCGGGTGGGGACGGCGGCGACGGGTTGAATGCCGTCGAATCGCGGCAGCGATGACAGATCCGGCTGAGCCACGAGCTCCCGTTGTTCAACACCGTGCTCAACACCAGGAACGTTATCCGTCACTTCATCAGGAAAGAGAATTTCGGGCTCGAGCATGATCTCGGGTTCGCATGCAATTTCTGTATCGAGTTCAAGTTCTGGCGTGGGAAGCTCTGGCAGGGTGGCTTCCGCTGGATCGAGTTCGCGAACCAAGGCGACAATGCGGGTTCGTTTGGTTTCGTGCAGGTCGGGAAGCTCGAGCACGCGCCGCGCCGCAAGCAGGGCGGTGAAGGGATCCAATGTCTCGGCCAGATCGAGGAGCTTCAGCGCGAGTTCGATGCTCAGCTCGCCCGTCGGTGCATCGACACAGTGTCGCAGCGCAGTTACAGCGAACTCTATTCGCTGGCTCGCGAGCAAGATCGGAACAATGAGCACCAGATCGTCAGGAGACAGCCGCTGGTTCGGCATCTCTTTGACCAGTTCGCACCAAAAATCGACGGCATCCAGGAAGTCGCCCCGGTGAATCAGACGTTGAATCTGGAGTACCACGACGGGGGCGGCGGCTTCGGTCTTTCCGCTGGAGAGGGCGAGGTTCCACAGCAAGCGGGTTACCTCGGGATCGCCGGGGGTGCGTTTGGCCTCGGCGCATACCAGCCCGTAAGCGCGGTCGACGTCGCCAATGTCTCGCGCGACGAGGGCTTTGTCGACGCCGGATCGCTCACGGCCCGAACGAATCTCGCTGTAGAGTTCGGGGCCGAGATAGGCGGGTTCGAAATCAAACCTGCGCAACGCCATCCCCGCCAACAGTCCGAAGCCGAGCCCACCGGCCACAGCCGAGATCGAAAGATCGTTGCGCACGCCGATCGCGTCGAGCCAGAGCGTGAGAGCTAGATTGATCACAAGCCAATAAATGGGGAGCGCGATCGCCGAAAGTGCGAAAGGAACCAACCGCAGACCGTAACCGTCACCGTCGCCATTGCGAGGAGCCAGTGCGACCACGCGCACCGGCTGCATCCGGTGCCGCAGAGAAAAAATCGCCAGCAGTGCGGCGGTCGGACCCGCTGCTCCGATCAGGGACATCGGCGAGTTGGGTTCGAGCAGCAGATGAGTCGCCGTGGAGACGATGCAGGCAAACAGCGTAAACAGCGCAAACCCCAGTTTCCCGAAGCGGTCCTCGGCACTCGCTCCGAGAAAGAACCAAAGCGGCGCAATGGCCAAGAAATGGATCCACCCCGCATAGAGAAAGAGGTGGGTCGCGGCGGTCAGGGCGGTCGGGCTAGCCGGAGTAAAGCCGTAGACCCGCAACGCATGATTCGGCGCAAGTGGGTTGGCCGAGTCTGGCACGGGGCGCGCGGCAAGCGCGAGTCCGTCGAGGGTCGCCTGTTCCAAACCTCGTTGGGTCTCGTCGTCGGGCATCCCGCGCCGCCCGAGTTCCTGGATCACCGCAATCGCGACACTCGCTGAGCCTGGGTCGAAGTGCACGCGCGCCGTTTCGATGGTCTGATGGTCTGCATTGAGATAACCGTGGGCCTGCCAATAGCGGAAGGCGGCCTGGAGCGCGGCCTTGGGGTCGCGCTCTTCGAAGGACAGGGGTGCCGGGATCGCCAGCAGTACCCAGAAGCTGACGAGCACCAGGCCAGCACTCAGCCAGGGCAAGCGCGTCGCTCGGAATTCGACTTGAGAGCTGGGGAAGACCATGGCCCGGAATCTGGATCCCTTGCGGCCGCATCCGGACGCTGGGGCGCGCCCATGGCGGTAGTGACTTCAAATCTTTGGGGGGATCGATTAGGCGAAGTGTAGCACCACAGCGCGGCGTCCGTTGATCCGAGTTGGCCAACCCTGCTAGATCACTCCGGCGGCGTGCAGTTCTCGACGTTGCTCGGCGTCAATTCCCAACTCCTCGAGAATCTCGTCGTTGTCCGCACCCAACTCCGGTGCGGGGGTACGCACGCGGGTTGGGGTACGCGAAAACTTGGCCGCCGGGCCCGTGATCGGCACAGCCTCCGCATCCCCGGCTCCGGCGGGCAGCCGTTGCAGCATGTCCCGAGCCATCACATGAGCATTACCCGCTGCCTCGGCGTAGGTGCGGACGGCTGCGGCCGGAATGCCGACAGCGTTGAAGCGGCGGAGTACCTCGGCGACGGTGTATTGACAGATCCAGTCTCCCAAGATCTGGTCGACTTGTTTGCGCCGGGCAATACGTTCGGGGGCGGTTGCAAAGTCCGGATGATCCGCCAACTCAGGCCGCTCGATGAGTGCGGCCAGGGTCTTCCAATGGCTGTCGAGCAAGACCCCCGCCATCACCGATCCGTCACGGCAGCGAAAGGCGCGGGCTGGGGCGGCGATGCGAAATTCGTTGCCGAGCCGCGGCAGTTCTACCCCCATCGCGCCGAGGGTCAAGTAACCGGTCGATTGAAACAGCAGGCTGTCGAGCAACGCCACGTCGATGTGCTGGCCCTCGCCCGTGGCTTCGCGGTGACGCAGGGCGGCGAGAGCGGCAAGGGCGGCGTGAAGACCGGCCAGGTCGTCGGCCAGGAAGGTCGGCGCTTTGACCGGTTCGCCCTCCGGATCCCCGTTCAAGGAAAGAAAACCGCTTTCCGCCTGGGCCATCGGATCGTATCCGACCCGCTCGGCGTCGGGCCCAAATTGTCCGTAGCCGCTGATCGAGACATAGACAATGTCTGGCTTTTGCTTTCGTACTTCTTCGAAGCCTACACCCCAGCGCGACATGGTCCCGGGCTTGAAGTTTTCGATCACGATGTCCGACGTGCACGCCAGCTGCAAGAAGATCTCGCGTCCGCGTGAAAAGCTCAGATCGAGACTCAGGCTTCGCTTGTTGCGATTGACCGTGGCGTGCATGAACGACTGCGGGGGGTCGGTCCCGGGCAGGAAGGGCGGCAAGCGTCGCGAAATTTCGCCCTGGGGAAGCTCGACTTTGGTGACCTCGGCGCCGAAATCTGCGAGCACGCAGCCGCACATCGGTCCCGCCCAGGTGGTGGTTGCCTCGAGCACCCGAACGCCAGCCAGTGGGCCCGGCAGATCGTGACGCGCATCCCGATAAAAGTCAGACTTCTGCATTCATCTCAGGTTGCTACTCGGATGGGTTCGTAGCGTTTTTCTCGAAACTCGATGGCCAGATCTATTCGCCCGCCACAGTCATTGATGCGATTCGCAGTGGGGGTGCGGCGACGGACCCCAACCAGAGTAGATCTTTGCCGATGGCGTCGATCTCCTTGAGCATTTTGCCGAAGTGACCCGCGATGGTGATTTCTTCAACAGGATACGCAATCTCCCCGTTCTCGATCCATAGGCCAGCGGCCCCCTGCGAGTAGTCCCCGGTGACGGGATTGAAGCCCATGCCCATCAGTTCGGTGACGAGTAGCCCGCGATCGGTGCGCGCAATGATCTCCTCGAGGGTTTCGGTTCCGGGTTCGAGCCAGAGGTTTGTCGTGCTGACTCCGGGAGGTCCCCCCGCACCACGGGATGCATTGCCGGTCGAGGGAAAGCCGAGCTTGCGGCCCGAGTAGCTGTCGAGCAGAAACGTTTCGAGCTTGCCATCCTTGATGATCGTGTTGCGGCGCGTCGGCAGGCCTTCGCCATCAAAGGGCTTGCTGCCGAGGCCACCTTGCAGGCGGCCGTCGTCGATGATCGTGACCGACGGCGCGGCGATGATTTTGCCGAGTTTCTTGGCGAGGAACGAAGACTCGCGGTAGACCGCGTAGCCGCTGACCAATGAGGCGAGTTGTCGCACCAGTCCCGCTGCCTGCATGCTCTCGAAGATGACCGGGACCTCGGTTGTGGGGATGCGGCGGGCATTGAGACGCCGCAGCGCTCGTTCAGCCGCAACCCGACCTACCGAAGCCGGCGACTGGAGGTCCGCCAGCGTACGGGACGCCGTCATCCAATGGTCGCGTCGCATGTTCTCTCCGCTGCCGGCAATCGGTTCACTGAAAAGCGAATGCGAGGCGCGTTCGTATTCGCCGAGGAAGCCGGCCGTGTTTCCGTACGCCACGGTCGAAAAGTCGGATCCGACCTGGCTGCCCTCGGAATTGGTAATGCGCGGATCGAAGGACATCGCCGCCTCTTCGGCACTGCGCGCGTCATCAATGCGCGCATCGGCGCTGGTACTCTTGTCGTCTGGATCCAGCAGCGCCAAGTCGGGCCAGTCGGTAGCGAACCCGTCTTCGGGCAAGCCGGCCGACGGGTCAGGCTCCGTCGCGCGTGCCAGGGCCACGGCATCTTGCGCCATTTGTTTGATTGCTTCGGGCGCAAGATCGCTGGTCGAAGTGACGGCCGAACTGACACCGCCATCTCTCGTCATCAATACGCGTATACTGAGGACCTGCTCCTGGGCTTGCTTGACGAAGTCGACGACGTCGCCGCGAACCCGGGCCTCGAGCGAGCGGCCGCGAACCAGAACAATGTCAGCAGCATCTGCGCCAGCACTCGTGACCACGCCCAGTGCTTGCTCCACCAGCGCCGATCCACTCCGGACCGCAATTTCGCTTGCGCTACTCATGCCCCGGTTCCCCCCACGGTAATTGCGTCGAGGCGAATTGTGGGCAGACCCACGCCTACCGGAACGCTTTGGCCGTCTTTGCCGCAAGTTCCGACACCGCGATCCAGTTCGAGATCGCTTCCGATGCGGCTCACTCGGGTCAGGACGTCCGGGCCGTTCCCGATCAAGGTGGCGCCCTTTACCGGGGCGCCCACTTGTCCGTTCTCGATCTTGTAGGCCTCGCTCACGCTGAAGACGAATTTTCCGCTGGTGATGTCGACCTGTCCGCCGCCGAAGGAAACGGCGTAGAGGCCGTTTTGCACGGACTTCAATACATCTCGAGGGTCTTCCTGGCCGGCCAACATGAAGGTGTTGGTCATGCGCGGCATCGGGAGATCGGCGTAGCTCTCACGACGACCGTTGCCGCTGGGTTCGCTGCCCAACAGTCGCGCGTTCAAGCGATCGGTCAGGTACCCCACCAGGATCCCGTCCTCGATCAGGACATTGCGCTTCGAGGGTGTTCCCTCGTCATCGACGTTGATCGAGCCGCGTCGGTTGGGAAGGGTGCCGTCGTCGACCACCGTGACGCCCTCGTTCGCGACCCGCTTCCCCATCATTTCGGAGAACGCCGATGTGCCCTTGCGGTTGAAGTCGCCCTCGAGTCCGTGTCCGATGGCCTCGTGAAGCAAGATGCCGGGCCAGCCCGGGCCGAGCACCACGTCCATGGTGCCGGCGGGACAATCGACGGCCGAGAGGTTGAGCAGCGCGACCCGCGCCGCTTCGTCTACCAGATGTTTCCACGACGCTGTGTCGGTGAGTTGTTCGAATGGATAGCGACCGCCCATCCCCTGGTAACCAACTTCGTGGAGACCTTTCTCCGCGTCTTCGACGATCAACTGAATGTTGAGTCGCACCAGCGGTTGCACGTCCCCGACCAAACGTCCGTCACTGGTGGCGATCAAGATGCTGCGTTGTTGGGTAATGACGCTTGCGCTGACTTGTTTGATGCGCGGATCGAGACTCCGCGCGTAGATATCCATCTGCGAGATCAGGTCGATCTTTTCTTCTATTGCGACGTCGGTGGGAGACTCCGTCATGGGATAGAGATTGCGGCCAGCCGCGCCGCTCGTTCCAACCGCTACCGCATCGTGTTGGCCGCTACTCTGAGAAATGGATCTCGCGGTATTGGCGGCCAGTCTCATACTTTCTGGATTGATCTCATCCGAGTGCGCATAGCCCTGTCGCTCACCACACAGTGCCCGGATGCCAACGCCTTGCTCGAGGTGTCGGCTGCCACTTTTGACGATGCCCTCCTCGAGCACAACGGAGTCCTGGGAAGTGTATTCGAAGTAGATGTCGGCGTAGTCGACCTCGCGTTCGAGAGTGGCGTCGAGAATGCCTGCGAGCAGCTGCTCGTCGAGTTCGAACCGATCCTGGAAGAAGGCCAACGCGGTATCGGGTGATGTGTTCTGCGCTTCGCTGGCATTGGTCGAGGAGTCGTTCAGGTCGTCGGGCATGGAGCATCCTTTCGCTGTCCGCGTGTCCGCGCGCGAGGCTAGCGCGATTCTCCTGGGGCCGAGTCCGGTTCATCGCCAATCGCGCGCCCGGGTCCGGCTTTCATTTGTTCGACGTGGTCGATGAACTCGGCAAAGGCTTCGAATGCATCGGGATCCAGGCACTGCATGCCGACGCGCGCGCCGGCAGCGCGATCTTTTTCGGCGTCGTCGCCGACGTAGACGACCGCTGCGGCGGGGAGTTCCAGGGCCTTTAGTGCGGCCTCGAAAATGCGCGCGTCGGGCTTCTGTGCGCGGCACATGGCCGGGATCATCACGATGTCGAGAAACTCATCAATTTCAAGTGCTTGCAGAATAACTCGGAGGCGTTGGTCGAAGTTTGAAACGACTCCGGTGCGGAACCCCCGGCGCTTGAGTTCGGACAGAACATGGCGGGCTCCCGGGCGCAGTGCCCAGGCGTCCGCGGTCACGTAGTAGGCGTAGAGTTCCGAGAAGAACGTCGCGAAGTCGTCGAACTCGACTTTGTCGTCAGCCGCGAGAAAACTGCTTTGCACCACCGCGCGCCACCACTCTTGTTCCAGATCTTCAATCTCGCAAGCTTCGCAATCGGGGAAGACGCGCGGGGGAGCGGCGGCGAGAATCCGCGCAAAGGCATCGTCGAGACGCTGGGTTGACAGGTCGACGCCGTGAGGGGCCGCGCGTCGCGCGTAGACCGCGCCGATCCTTTCCCGGGTCTCGAACAGGGTTCCAGTGGCGTCGAACAGCACACCTTGGATCCGGTCGGACTTCGCCCCGGAGCCGGGGCTCATTCGGCGCTTCGCCGCGCCGTTGCGATGAACGTAGAGGGAAGGTCGCGGCCCTTGGCCGCCGGAGCTTCGACGTGAATGCGAATGTCGACCATTTCGGCCTCGTCGATCCAGCGGCGAATCTTTTTGACCTCGAAGCCCAGGGCCTGGACCCCGAGTTCGTCACGCATCCACTCGAGTTCGTGCTGAACGAAATCGACTACCACGATCGAGCCGCCCGGACGCACGATTCGGCACATCTCGATCAGGGCCTCTTCCGGTCGAGCGAGATACTGCAACACCATGTGGGCAAAGGCCGCGTCGACTTCGCCGTCTTCAAGGGGCAGCGCGTGAGCGTCACCCGTGCGAAATTCCACGAGGCCCTCCGCCACCCTGTCGTCGGCGGCGAGATTTTTGCGTGCGGCGTCGAGCATCCGATTGGAGCCGTCGATGCCGATGACCTGAATGCCTTGCCGAGCCAACTCGATGGCCAGAATGCCGGTGCCCGTTCCGATGTCCGCCACCTTCTGATTTGGATCGATCAGTCGGTTGATCGCGTGGGCGCGCACGAGATCGTCGTTGAATACTTTGCGCAGGGCGTCCCACTCCGGGCCGACGATGTCGAAGAATCCCCGGGATGTCTCGCCTCTGGCGGCGACGACCCGCGCCATGGCTGCATCGTCTCGTTCGGCTGTCGAATCGCCCTTGAGATTCTCGCGCACGAGTTTCCATGCATCCCGCCACCAGGGATCGGTGGGTGGACTCATGCGATACGAGACAAAGGTGCGATCGCGGCGGTCGCTGACCAGGCCGGCTTCGCGCAGGATCGCGAGATGCCGGGAAACCCGGGACTGCGCCATCCCGAGGACCTCCATCAATTCCTGCACGACCAACTGTTCATTTTCGAGTAGGCGCAAAATACGAATGCGCGTGGGGTCGGAGAGGGTTTTGAAGACTTTTTGCAGTTCGTCCGCGGATGCAGGCATCGAGCCGAACTCTAGCAGGTTGCGGAAAGAGCTCCGGACCGAGCCAGCACCAGGCTGGTCTGTCGAAAGGGGGAGGGCCAGGATTGTCGGGGGACGATCACATTTCGGGTTGACTGATGCTGCCGCCGATATGGAGTTTTGCCCTGCCATCGCGTTTGACCGAGACACCCAGCAGCTCGATCATGCTCCGCATCTGGGGGGCCACGTCCTTGAATTCGATGTCGAGATCGAGGGCGCGGTCGCCGATCGCCTCGCCGTGTCCGACCGTTCCGCTGGCGCTGAAATTGAGCACTGGCCCGAGCAGATCGAACGCTTCGACGCTGAGAAATTGCTCGCCGCCAAAGACGAACAGGCCGTGGATGGTTTCGAACGGAACCTCGATGGGCATGCCGGGGTGGCTGATCGAGCCGTCCTTCAAGTCGAAGCTGAGCCCGCCCTGGGCCACGTCGTCGGTTGTCTCGATGTTGCCCTCGGCGTCGAGCGTGCCGGTGATCTCGACTGGCAGCAGCTCATCCAAAAAACTCAGCTCGCCGATCCTGGCTCCGGCGATCGAACCCGACCCACTCGCATCTGCGTCCATGCGAATGGTTCCTCGGGCGTGGCCGAATGAAGAATCGACCTCGAAGAAAACTGTGGGAGTGGCAAAAAACCAGCTGGTCGACCAGCCGGCGCCGAAGCGTGCGAAATCTAAATCGTAGACGTCGCCGATTGGCGTTTCGACGCGGACATCTTCGAAGCGAAAACCAATGCCGTCGAGCCCGAAGGTCAGGCCAGAGTTCGCCGCCTCGATCTCCACTCCCAGCGCCTGGCCGGCGCCAGCGGTGATTCGGTTCGTCAAGTGGTGATAGGGGAAGTCCAAGAGAATGAAAAAGGTCGTGAGCAGAAATGCTGCGATCGGGATGCCAAACTTGGCCAAGGACTTGGGCAGCGGAGCGATGAGAATCGATTCGGTTTTGGCCATGTTGCTCGCGGTCACTTCCTGAATAATGCGGGCTAGAGGGTGTCGAAGGTCGAAACGTGGAAGCTGACGTCGAGCAGGTCGCTCTTGTCTGTGCGGTTCTTGATGCGCAGACTCTTCACGGTGAGCAACCGGTCTGAGGACTCGATCGCGTGAAGGTACTTGACGGTGTCCCGCAGGCTAACGCGCTTGAGTTTGACCTCTACCCGAGTTTCTCTGAATTTTGCGTCGTCCTGGGCCTTGCGTTCTTCCATGGAGTCGACCCGGATGGATGACGAGGATGCGAGGGACTCCAGCAAGGTCAATAGATTCCGCTTTTCGTGGTTGGCGAGGATTCGCTCTTCCACTTTTGTCAGGCTGGCGTTTACGGCGTCGTACTGATGTCGTAGCCGATTCATGACCAACAACTGCTGCTCAGCGGCTTCGACTCGGTTCTCGATACTGCTAGACAGCGCGACGAGCGGCTGGACAATGCCAACGACCAGAATCGCAGAGACGAGACAACCCCCGGCAATCCCACAGAGGATTCGTTCCCTGGCCGAAAGGCCGGTCCAGGCATCACTGAGCCAAGCGAGGAATTTGTTCATGACGACTCACCGTCCGAAACCAATTTGAGGGTGAGGTTGAAACGCTTGCTGCTCCCGCCTCGCGTGGACTTGACCTTGTCAACCTCAGCGCTGGCAAATGGGGCTGACTTGGCGAGCAGGCTCTTGAGCCGGTCGGCGGTCTCGTACGATTCCCCCAGCACCTTTATCTTGACGACCCGACGATTGATGTTGATGTCCTCGAACTGCACCTTGACGTCGGCAGGGATGCGCCTCGAAAGTTCGGCGAGCAGATCTACGGCAGAAAGATCGGTGCTGTAAATGCCCAAGAAGTCCGAGCGATCCTGAGCCTCTCGCAGTGCCTGGCTCAGGGCCGGCACGGGGTTCTTGACCGGGCCACCGGGCATGACTTCGGCATAGAGTTGTTGGGCGCGGAGTTCGAGCGAGTGGGCTCGGCTGGACTCGAGTGCGAGCGAAGTGCCGAAGGAGATCGTCGCCAGGGCTGCCGCGATGGCCGCAAGAATTGCGGTGGGTCGCAGGTCCTGGGAAAGAATCTGGAGGAAGTTGGTGCGGTAGGCGAACTCATCTTGACGGAAGTTCAACTGGGTCAAAGCGAGGGAACTCGCGCGCAACGCCAGGGCGATAGACGGGGCAAACAGCACTGGATCGCCGTTCGCAATCATCTCGGCCTGTTCGTCGTCTTCGGGCTCGCTGAGTGGGTAGGCACCGATGCCGATCTGATCGTAAATCAGATCGGCGATTCCAATCAGTTTGGAGGTGCCGCCCATCATCGTGATTTCCGTGATCCCCGCAGGTTCCGCCTCGGACACGGTGTGGCCGCGATTGGATTCGAGGAAGCGAACAATCTCGCGGCAGATCCGCGAGAGCACGGCTGCCGCCTCGGGTACTGGAGGGAGGCCGACGCCTTCGGCGCACTTGATCTGTTCCGCTTCTTCGAGCGAGCAACCCCGGGCTTCGGCCAGCGCCCGCGTAAATGCGAGGCCTCCGAGTGGAATGGTGCAGGCATTGATCGCACGGTCGTCGACCATCAGGCACATGGTGGTTTTGGTGTGTCCCAGGTCCAGCAACAGGCGATTGCCCGAGAGGTCGAACAAGCCCGCCAGATTGCCGAGCACCAGGCCCTCGGCTTCGAGGATCCGCGGTTCGATTCCAGCCGCCTGAAACAGGGAGAGGTGACTCGAAACGTTGTCGCGATGGGTCAGCGCAGCGAGGACATCGCTCTTTCCCGCGTCGCCGCCGATTGGCGTCCAGTCGATGACCACGTCGTCCAATTCGAAGGGGATTTCGCCCTCGACGGCAAAGGGCACTGCCGCGGCGAGTTTCTTTTTTTCGCGAAATGGAAACTCGAGTCTGCGGAGCGAGATTTGCTCTCCGGAGATTGCCGAGACCACATGCTCGGTTTCGAGATGATGGAATTGCACGAAGTGCTGCAGGTCTTGGGATAGTTCGTCCGTGTTTGTGTAGTCGGCTCGGGGATGCAGGCGCATCTGGCCGCCCTGCAGTCCGCGCATGGACTGATGCAGTTCAACGGCCTTGATCGAATGAGAGCCGACGTCCAGGCCCAGGATGCTCTTCATCAATGGCATCGGTGTTCTCGTAACCTCATTGCATTCGCCAGTATAGTAGAAACGGCATGTCTTTCCCGGTCTGGGTCATGTTGATCACCGCTTCGACGTTGCGCTCGATGTCGTCATAAGTCACCTGGCTGAGAACAGTGTACACCCAGGATCTGGCTGGCAAGCTGGTAGGCGGAAAGATGTCACCAACGATGCCGACGTCTGCCAATGTGATACATCGGTCGGGATCGACCTCCGCATCATCACAGAAATACGAACCTTCATCTCGCGCTGCCAGGATGCCGACCACGTCGTCCTTGCTCAACAGACGACGGCTTCCCCCGCCCCCATGCCAGATACTTCCGAGAACGTGGCCTGGTGCGGTATTGACGTTGACCCCCTCGGCGGCGAATAGCGGGTAGACCGTCAAGTACTGTTCCAACCTTTTCACCAGCTTGTAATCGAAACCCTCGACCAAGCCGAGTTCTAGAACGCTGAGCAACGGCCGATTGGCCGGCAAATAGGGCGGGTACTGCTGCTGGTAGTAGACGTCTTCGTCACCCCCGCCAATGCGATCGTGGTCGTGATCCATGTAGTCGATCAGATTGCGCGCGAGTTCCCGCTTGTCATATTCCTTATCGGCCGCAGTGCCATCCATTTCCTCGATCACACGATCGAGAAAATCCACCAGAAATTCTTCGGCGTCGGGGATGGGCTTACCCTCCTGGTCTCCGAGCACCGAGGGTTTCCCCAGCGCATTCCCCTCGCTGGGGTTCGATTGCTTGTTGTCACCGACGTCCGTGTCCGCATCATCGAGCCCTTCGAAAATCATTGAACGGAGCTCGGAAGGGAGTTCGTCGAGTAGCATTGCCTTGTCGAGTTCGTCGACGCCGTGGGCCTTCTCGGCCGAGGCGTAGCGAACCAGAGAATTGAGATTGAGACGCGCCCGATTGTCGAAGATGCTGATCCGCAGAATTGCACCTTCCGGGGTGAGCAATTCATACTGGCCCAGGCGGGCGGTTAGATCGTACTCGGTGTTCCCCATGACCTCGGCGCCCTCGACGCGTCGGCTCCCCGCGTCGATTTTGCGCTGAAGTTGTTCGTGCAGTACGGCTCGCGCAATCTGAACACCCGATCTCGCGAGTGCCTCGGCCACCGCAACTTTGTCGCGATTGCGGACGATCTTGGTGTCGATTACCGCGCGCTTCACAAACGTCGCGACCGAGGCCGCCAGGACCAGGGACAGAATCAGCACGAGAGGCAACACCACTCCTCGTTGCTGCTTGGCCTGGCGATGCTGCGTACTCATGATGCCGCTCGTCGATCGGATCCGAAGACGTCACGTCGTACGCCGCCGAAAACCTGAATGGGTGCTGGGTTGTAGTTCAGGTGGAAACTTTCGGAGGGCGATAGCGGGTCGAACGCTGGATTTTTGTCCTCGATCTTGCGCTTCTTCTTGCCGTTCTTTTTGCCCTCGATCTTGCCCTCGTCAGCGGCGTCATCCGGTGTTTCTTCGGTGTTTGCGGTTTTCGTCTCGGCTTCGAGAAAGGACCAGTCGAGGGGTCGCAACGGAATGATGACGAGCTTCGAATACGTTTTCCGATTCGAGCCGCGCTCATCATCGGTCTCGAGGTCGTCATCTTCAAAGGCTTCGTCATCTTCGTAGTTGCCATCCGGTTCGAAGTCGTCGGGATCGAATTCGGGGTCGGTCTCCCTGGAGGTGAGCATTGAAATTTCGATCCAGACGGCCATCGGCAGCACATTGTTGCGTTGGTTTCGCGAGGAATCCCAAGCGGGGACCTCCAAGCCGTTGCGATCGATCATACTGACGGTGAAGGACGCGATGTTCTCTCCGATGACGTCGGCATGCGGATTGTCTTCGGCGGGAAAGCTCGGGTCGTACTGCATGGGCATGTGGGTTTCGCGCCAGCGCATGAGCTTGTATCCCGGCCGGTCTGTCTCTTCAGCCAGGTAGTAGGCCACAACCGCAAGATCCGAAGCGTGTCCATCCAAGCGCTGGGGCTTGTAATTGCGGGTGATGAATTTGATTTTGTCGGACTTGCCTTCGGAGACGAAATCTCGACCGGTCAAAAAGATCCAAGGATTGACCCCGGGCTTGACCTTCGCACTGGGGGCGATGAAATAAGTGGAGGCGAGGTCACGCGAAATGCGGTCCAGCAGGGCGACCGCCTGGCGTTGGGTGCGCAGTCGCTCGCGCGCGGACTCCATCGCGGAGCCCAGGTTGATTTGAAAACCAACGGCGATCGTGATCACGATTGCGGACAGCAGCACTGCGGCCATGACCTCGATCAACGTGAAGCCGGGGCGGTTTCTTTTTGCGCGACAGGGATTCGATTCTTTCACGGGCCATCCCCCGGGCTCTCACTCGGATCGCCGGAATTGGCATTTTTCTGTTCGCCTTGATTCAGCTGAGTTTCCATCCAAGCCCGTTGGTCGTAGATATAGGCCGTGCGGGAAACGGTGATCTCCTTCGCACCCTCCTGCCATTGGACGCTGATGTGGACTTCTCGCAGATAGCCAAGCAGCCAGTTCGAATCGCGAAACTCTGAAAATGGGCCATTCGCCTCTGCGGCGAGGAATTCCAGCAGATCTTTGGATTCAACGTCACTGCTGCTGCCCGCAAATTCTTCAGCAAGGTCGAGAATCTCCACGACGATAGTGAACGGCTCCTCCTCCAGTTCATCAAAGCCAACGTAGATGGGTTGGCCGATCTCGGCCATGAGCTCAATGTCCGCCAGCAGGCTATCGGCGAGCAGAGAAGCGTCGGAGCGTCGCGTGCTCTCGCCGATCAAGCGCAGGCCATCAATCGAGCTGGTGGCCAGCATCGTGTACGAAATGCCCAGAATTGCGATGGCCCCCAGCACTTCCATCAACGTAAAGCCGATCTGCTGATGGTGCGTAGCTAGGCGTGTGTGCGAATCATTCACGGCCGTCCTCGTGGCGAATTCGAACCGCGTCGAGAATGGGGAGGATGTCGAGGGTGGCCGCGAAACCGTCGGGATCGGAAATCACGATCTGGGCCTCGTCGGTGCTTCCATCGGAGTCAAATACGATTCCGACCAGCCCCTCGTTGAGCCAACCCTCGGAGGTGTCGATCCCGTCGAAGTAAAATGGATTCGAGAGGCTGCTGGCATTTCCGAATCTGTTTGGAATGGGCTCGTAGTCGAACCCGGTGTCCGGGGGCCGCAGTACGTTTTCGATGTTTCCCTCCCACAAGGCACGCTGCCGCACGGCAAGACTGTCGGAGTCGTCGCTACCGGTCACGCGAACCCACCATTCGACGCGGTAGGAACCGTTGTCGATGTCGATCAACAACCGGTGCGTTTTGCCGGTCATGATCGCACGCTGACGTGCGAGTTCGAGATGAGAGGCAACATTCAATGCTTCGTCATGGCGGCTGGAGCCCCCCGATAGCCGCAGACCCGGCAAGATCATGGCAGACATGAAGCCGATGATCAGTATCACGGCCAGCATCTCGATCAGAGTAAAACCGTAATCCGAATGAATCGGACGGCCGATTTGCCGGGGTGCAGAGCCGGGTACATGGCTGTGCAATGAATTCATGGAGCGGTGCCGCTGCATCGCGATCAAGGCTCGCCGGAGATTTCAGCTTCCCAGTTGACGATGTCGTCCTCGTTTCCAGACACGCGGTCGGGGCCGGCCGAGGAGATGTCGAAGCTGTACTGATTTTTGCTGCCCGGATTCACGTAGACGTACTGGACGTTCCAGGGGTCGAGCAATGCATCCTTCTTCTTGAGGTAGCCGCCTCGGGGATAGTCCCTGGCTCCCGGAGGTTTACTGATGAGACCGTCGAGGGTCGGCGGGTACTTCGAATTGTCCATGTAATAAAACTCGAGGGCGCTTTCGAGCTGGGTGATTTTGGCTTTGGCGGTCGTCCGTTTCGCCTTTTCGAGCTGGTTCAATACGCCGACTCCTACGAGCCCCATCAACATGCCCATGATGATGACTACGGCCATGATCTCGATCAGCGTAAAGCCGAGGCGCCAGGGTGGGGCGCTCCGAGTATTCGACGCCGGGAAGCCGAGATGCAAGGAGGCGTTGGTTGTGTTTGGCATGGTTTGTTCCTTTTCCAGGGTGTTGCTGCCGCGCTGGTCGGATCATCGATCCGTCAATACATCCAGTTCATCGATCAGTTCATGGAATTCGTGATTTCGAGCAGCGGCATCAGGGTAGCGAGGATGATGACGAGGACGACTCCCACCATCAACAAGAGCATGAGAGGCTCGAGCAGTGATGTGAGCTTCGTGATTGAGTTTTCAACTTGCTCGTCGTAATTCTCGGCAACACGGTTCAGCATGGCGCCGACCTCGCTGCCTCGTTCGCCAACTTCGATCATGGTGATGACCATGGGCGGAAACTGGCCGCTCGCCTTGAGCGGCGCGGCCAGGCTCGCACCCTCGAGCACACTCGTGCGGGCGCTGCGAATGGCGTCGCGGATTACGACGTTCTGAGCCACGTGCTGAGAGATTTCGAGGGCCTGCACGATTCCGACTCCGCTGGACAGCAAGGTCGAGAGGGTGCGGCTGAACCGCGCGATCGATACGGTGCGGACGATGCGCCCGATCACGGGCAAACGCAGATTGAATTGGTCGAAGATGGCGCGGCCACGATCGGTTGCGATCGCGGAACGAAGCAAAATGACGCCGATCGCAATCGCGATCAGAACCGCCCACCACCACGAACGCGCGAAATTGGAAATTCCGATGATCCATACCGTGTAGATCGGCAGGTCTTGGTCCAGGGAGAGCAGCAAGCCCGTAATTTGCGGCAGGACCACCGTCACGAGAGCGGTTACGACAAGACCGGCAAATACCAGCATGAAGGCCGGGTAGGCCAGAATCGAAGAGACCTTGTTGGTCAGCTTCACCTGGTTCTCGAGGTAATCGGCGATGCGTTCGAGCACGATTGCCAGCGCTCCGCCGGCTTCACCTGCCCGCACCATGCTGACGTAGAGCGTGTCGAACTGTCCAGTCGACTGCAGGGCGTCGCAGAGGGACGCACCTTCGTTGACGCGATCGCGAACCTTGCCGAGCAAAGCGCGCATGCCAGAGTGCTCGCACTGGGCAACCAGAGCAGACAGTGCTTCGACCAATGGGATGCCGGCGGACACCAGCGTGGCGAGCTGGCGGGTGGAGAGCGCTCGCTCGAGGGCGGGGATTCGGTTCAGGAAACTCAGATCGATTCTAAAGCGTTCGCTATTCGCGCGGGGGGCGAGGTCCTCCGATTCGCTGGACTGCGAAATCTCGGTGAGAAAAATCCCCTGGGCTCGCATTCGCGCCCGGGCGTCCGGCAGGCTCTCGGCGTTGAGCGAACCCTTGGTCGCCTTGCCCGCTCCAGTCATTCCCTTGTAGTTGTAAATTGGCACGGGGCCAAGCGCTCCAGTTCCTGCGTCTAAGACAGTTGCGACCGACTACATACTCACGACGCGTCCGGTTCGAGACCGAACCGGCGATTCAGGAGGATCGGCGGCTAAATCTGTACGATCGTTTCCTCTTCCTCGGTGGCGCGCATCACCTCCGCGACCGACGAGATTCCCCGCAAGGCCTTGCGCGCACCATCCTGCCGCAGCGTCCCCATTCCCTTGGCCACCGCTGCCTTCTTGATGGTCTTTGAATCCACGTTTGTAGAGACCATTCCGCGAATTTCGTCGTCCACCAGCATGATCTCGAAGATTCCAACCCGGCCGTGGTATCCGGTCTGGTTGCAGGCCGCGCATCCCACAGCTCGATACAGCGTGATGGCTCCTTGCCCCGGCCGCACACCGAGTTCGCGAAGTTCGTTGTCGGGTGCGGTGTAGGACTCGCGACAGTGTGGACAGAGGACGCGGACCAGACGCTGGGCCAGAACTGCGACGAGCGACGATCCAACCAAAAAGGGTTCGATCCCCATGTCGACGAGACGAGTAATCGCGCTGGGGGCGTCGTTGGTGTGCAAGGTCGAAAGAACCAGATGGCCGGTAAGGGAAGCCTGGATCGCGATGTCTGCGGTTTCTTTGTCGCGGATCTCGCCGACGAGAACCACGTTGGGATCCTGACGCAAGATCGAACGAAGTCCCCTTGCGAAGGTCAGATTGATTTTTGGATTGACCTCGATCTGGCCGACGCCCGGCTGTTGGATTTCGACCGGGTCTTCGATCGTGATGATGTTGATGCCGGTGGTATTGATGCTCGCGATTGCCGCGTGCAGGGTCGTGGTCTTGCCACTTCCGGTCGGGCCCGTCACGAGGAAAATGCCGTTCGGCCGTTTCATGATCCGCGCGAGGACTTCGAGTTGAGATTTCGAGAAACCCACTTTTTCGAGGTCGACGAGTTCCTGACTGTCCGGGAGAAGTCGCAGCACCAGTCGCTCCCCGTACTGAACTGGGATCGTCGAAAGCCGAACATCGTAGTCGCGGCCTGCAATCTTCAGACGGATGCGGCCGTCCTGGGGCAGTCGCTTCTCGGCGATATCGAGGGAACCCATGATCTTGATGCGTGACGCGATGCTGGCTTGTAGCGAGCGCGGAAGGGGTTTCATCGGTTCGTAGAGGACGTCGTCGATGCGGAAGCGCACGCGGATTTCTCTCTCGAACGGTTCGATGTGGATATCGCTTGCTCGCTCTTTGACCGCGTGGTGCAACATCGAGTTGACCAGACGGATGATCGGAGCGTCGTCGGTGGCGTCGAGCAGATCCCGGGGCTCTCCGCTGATCTCCATCGCGAGTTCGTCGAGATCGTCGGTGGCTTCTTCTGCCAGTTGATCGGTGGCGGTTACGCCGCGGTCGAACACGCTGTTGATGGCGGCGAGGATGAGGCGATCGCTGGCCAGTTCGAGTTGAATCTCTGCGCCGTCAAAGAGAATGCGCAGATCGTCCAGTGGCGACATCGCCAGTGGGTCCGAGGCGACGACGTTGACGATTCCGAGGTCGCGGTTTCCACCGATCGGCAATAAGCGATGCTGCTTCGCATAGCCGATCGGGATTCGCAGCGCGTACTCGTCGTCGATGTCTTCGAGCGAGAGTTCCGCGCGAAGGGGCAGGTCGAGTTGGCGGGCCAGGGCCGCAAGGACTTCGTCTGCGTTCAGCATCCCTTCTTCGACGAGAATGTCCGAAAGCCGCTGGTGACTGTCGACTTGTCGCAGTCGCGCCCGCTCGAGTTCTTGCGGTTCGAGACGCGTGGTTCGCAACAGGATCTCGCCGAGTTCAAGAGTCTCGCTCATGGCGCTCCCTCGCTGTCCGGAGCGAGGCTGTCGTAGGACTCGATGCGCTCCGGTTCGGCGACGACCATGTAGGGATCGAGGTGCATGCTTCGGTGAAGGATCGTCAGGGCCGATTCGGCTTCATGCAGCGTTCCGAACGGGCCTACCTGGAGTTCGAGTACGACTCCGTCAACGCCCGAACTAGAGACAAGCTTCGCTTCGTACCCCAGGTCGAGGATCTCCGTCAACTTCGGGGCTGCACGATCATGCTGGCTCACCACGGCGTGAATCATGTACCGCGGACCTCGCAGTTCGTCGGCGCGCCGCTGCAGTTCAGCGGCCCGGGCTTGGCGTTGCTCCTGCTCGATCTCTTCGAGCCGCTCGAACGGGTAGCGCAGCGTGTGGTCGAGCAGGTGCTCTTCAACCTGACTGCGCGGAACGATGTGGTCACTGCCCTCGATGACATCTTGCGCCATGCGCTCGATCTCTTCGGTGACATTGATTGCGTGAGTAAAGTCGCCTCGCCGGTAGATGGACTCGGATTCCAGGTCGGCGGGGTTGCGAATGATATGCACCGTCAACATGATGATCAGATTGGTCCGCCGGACCTTTTCGGTGGTGGATTTGAACAACCATCCCAACACGGGAATGTCGCCGAGAAACGGAACCTTGTTGACCTGCGATCCGGAGACCTCGCCGATCAACCCGCCGATGACGACGGTGTCTCCATCCGCGATCACGACGGTGTTTTGAACACGTCGATTGCTCAGGGCGACGCCTACATCGGTAGTGCCGTCTTCAGTATTACCCGCGACCGTTGCTGAGAGCGCGTCATTCACTTCGGTGATTTCTTGGAAAATCTGCAGACGGAGTGTGTTGCCATCGCTGATTTGTGGCGTGACGCGCAAGGTCACGCCGATGTCGCGACGTTCGATGTTCACCGAACTCGACAGGCCGCTGATGTTGGAGCCCGCTGCAGAAGAGACGCGGCTCGTGATGATGGGGATGTTGTCACCAATGATGATTTCGGCCTCCTCGTTATCGGAGGTCAGGATATGAGGGGATGACAGAATCTTTATGCGATTGGCTTTGGCTGCGGCCTGCATGCTCGCTCTGAACGATTTGCCTTTGCTCTCAGTGCCATCCTCGTTGGTCGTGATCGTCGACTTGAGGAGCAATGCCAGCGGGTTGGCAAGCGTTGAAATCGCGTCCTGGCCCGAAAACTCCACATCAATGTCGCTGTTGAGAATTCGGTAACCGAAATTGAATCCGAGTTCGAAATCGTCGGTGATGTCGACCTCCATGATCAAGGCTTCCACCAGAACCTGGGGCCGAGGGATGTCGAGTTTCTCGATCACCTGGATGAGTGTCTCGTAGGCTTCCTTGCTCGCCTGGATGACCAACGAATTGGTGGCCGGATCGGCGCTGAGTCGGATTTGCCCTTCTGCCAGGGGAGTGACAACCGAACGCAACGCCTGGGGTGCGGCGCCGGCCTTCCCGGTTCGTCCGCCGCCGCTTCTCCCGCCGCCGCTCCCGGACACCAGGTCGTTCAGGGTCTTGGCCATCTCCTGGGCGTCGGCGTGCTTCAAGTAGTAGACGTGGATCTTGCCTCCGCCCACCACCGGGACGTCGAGTTTGTGAATCAGGTCCCGGATCTCGCCAATCTGACTGCGCGACGCCAGCACCAGCAGGGAGTTGGTGCGGCTTTCGGTGATGATGCGGATTTCGCCGCGCTGCGCGGTTTGCAATCCTACGGTGCCCGACGTTTTGCTGCTGCTCTTGCGCCGACTCGATCGTTCCGAGCGCGCAGACGACGCGGTTGAACTGCCCCCGGTTGTCTGCCCTCCGTAGATGTCCGTGATCTGGCGTCCAAGGGTGTCGGCATCGGCATAGAGTACTCGGATGACCGCGAGTTCCTGCTTGTGGGTTTCGACGTCGAGTGCTTCGAGAATTCCGAGGATGCGGCGAATGTTCGCTTTCGTGTCGGTCAGTATGATGGTGTTGGTCGGCCCGAAAACGACCACGGCGGCGTCTTTTGAGATCAGCGGTTTGAGCGTGTTCGTGATCGCAGTGGCGTCGATGAAGTAGAGCGGGATCATTCGCGTTACGTACTGATCGCGGTTGGCGCTCTCGCCGCCATCTATGATGGTCTCGATATTTGATTCTTTGGCGTCGCGCACCGGAACGATTTTGAATACGCCAGCGGGTCCTGGGATCGCGGTAAAACCCTTGATCTTGAGAACGGATTCGAAGACCGCCCAGGCCTCTGCAAGCGTGACCGCACTCGGGGAAATGATTGTGACCTTGCCTCGGACACGATCGTCATAGATGAAATTCTTTCCGGTGAGTCGCGAGATTGCATCGATGATCACGGTGATGGAGACGTTGTCAAAATCGATGCGAACCTTGCCTGTCTCATCATCGAACAGGAGTCGTTCGCCGCCGTTATCGACCTGAGCCCGTGCGTCGCGATGGACGCCCGGCGCCCACGCAAGGGCGCATAGGACGACCACTGCGGCCAGTCTCCTGCTCGAATATTGGCCGGTTCTCATTTTCCGATGGTTCCTTCGCTCCACCCAAAGTCTCCGCAGGTCAATTTATGCAGTTCAATTCAGCGAGTAGTGATTCCGTGATATTGAGCTCGCGCGTTCCGGATGCGCCCAGGACCGAGCCCGTCATCGGCTTGCATTTTGCCAATTCACGCAGCACGCGAGCCGCTGCCCCCGCGCTGTCGATCTTGATTCCATTGAGGCTCAGAATGATGTCGTTTTTCTCCAGGCCAGCTCGCGCCAGGATTGCGTCGTCTGCAAGGTCTCCGACGAGTACGCCATCAATCTCGCCGTTTTCGCCGAACGAGGGCTCTAGATCCCGGATCAGACTCTGTGTCATCGCGGCGGGGATCTTCTTCAGCTGTTCTTCGAGCTCTTCCGCATTGGTGGATCGACCCTCGAGCTCCTTGATTTTCGCTGCCCGTTTTTCCTTGTTGCGATTTCTGCGCTCTCTCATCCGATCGTGTGCGCTCAGCCGCTCCGGGCGCTTGGCTGCAGAGGTTTTCGCGCTCGGCTTTGAATCGGTCTTGGAGAGAAGAAGTTCTTCGATGATGTCTCGGTTCTTTACCACGATTCGTCCCGGTTCGATCGCTATCACCGTGACGTAATCGAAGTCTTTGAGGGTGTCGCCAACGCGAACCACCTGGTGCTTCTTTCTTCGGGTGTTGTCGATGACTGCCGTAGAAAGAGAAGCGGGCACTCCGGCCATGGTTCCGAGCAACTTGATGGGAAGCTTGGTCGCCTTGGCATCTTCTTTCGGTGCCACCGGTTCCGGGGCGCCATCGCCCGCCCCGACCTTGGCTCCGAATAAATTCCGGTCGAGAATCTCTTTTCGCTCGTTCCAGCTGGGTTGTGGTGTCTCGGGCCGGACGGTGGGCTGAAAGGCTGCGACGTAGTCCGGAGCCAATTGGCTGTCGGCAACATGATTGAACACACCCGCCGCAAAGAAACAGCTCGCAGTGAAGAGCATGATATTGATTATCCGAACGCCCAACTGGCCCATATCGGAGGTGGTTCCCTTCCCGATTCCGTCAACAATCGCGTTTCGAGTTCACTGAAACGGTCCCCCGGGTTGCGACCGCAGCCCCAGCAAGATTCGGAATCATACTCGCGCCTGAAACTGAACCCATTTCTGCACCATTTCTGCACCCAAATCCGCAACTACAGCATGGGAGCCCATGACATTCCAATCGATTTTGCCTCTGGTTTCAGGTACCCGGACAAAGCCGGCCGATTATAGCCCCCGATGGGGGCCGCTCAATTCAAAACGTCGGAATTTCAGGGGCTTAGTGAATCTCTTTCTTCCCGGCCTGCGTATCGGCAAGTTGCCTCACTAGCTTGTGGACCCCGTGACCGGTGACCGCGTTCCGGTGCGTGACTCCGCTGGGGACGGAAGCTTCGAGCGGGGGAGTGGGGAAAATCTCCGTCCGGGCGTTGACATGCCCGGTCTCGGCGCCAGATTTCGGCCGGTGATCGGATTTAGACGGATTTCGGCAAGCAGAAGAGCACGGAACCGGCTGTAAACATTAGGAAACTTGGGTACAGATCCAAAGTCCAAGGGGGATAGAATGGCGGCATCAGGCAAAGTAATCGGAATTGATCTCGGGACCACCAACTCTGTGGTTTCGGTGATGGAAGGTGGACAGCCCACGGTCATCCCCAACGAAGAAGGGGGGCGGACGACACCCTCGGTGATCGGATTTGCGGACGATGGAGAGCGACTGGTGGGTACCGTTGCCAAGCGTCAGGCGGTGACGAACCCCGAGAAGACGATCTACTCGATCAAGCGCTTCATGGGGCGTCGCCTCGACGAAGTCCCGGAAGAGACTCGCCTGGTTCCCTACAAGGTGGTCAAAGGCAAAGACGACGCTGTTGCGGTGGAGGTCGACGGCACGAATTACGCGCCACCCGAACTCTCGGCCATGATCTTGTCCAAGCTCAAGGCCGCAGCCGAAGCCTATCTTGGTGCCGAAGTAACAGAAGCGGTGATTACCGTTCCGGCGTACTTCAACGACGCTCAGCGACAAGCGACGACCGATGCAGGCCGGATCGCCGGCCTCGACGTAAAGCGCATCATCAACGAACCGACCGCGGCAGCGCTGGCCTACGGCCTGGACAAGAAAGAGGATGAGAAGATTGCCGTCTTCGATTTCGGAGGAGGCACCTTTGACGTCTCGATTCTCGAGGTCGGCGAGAACGTGGTCGAGGTTCTGGCGACCAACGGCGACACCCATCTCGGTGGCGACAATCTCGATCATCGCCTGATCGAATATCTCGCGGCGGAGTTCAAGAAGGACAACGGCATCGATCTGATGAACGATCCGATGGCCGTGCAGCGACTTCGCGAAGCGGCGGAAAAGGCAAAGATCGAGCTGTCGAGCGCGCAGTCCACAGATATCAATCTTCCCTACATCACGGCAGACCAGTCGGGTCCCAAGCACCTGGTGCTGAAACTCTCCCGCTCGAAGTTTGAGCAACTGGTCGAAGATCTCCTCGAGCGGGCCCTCGAACCCTGCAGAAAGGCGCTGACTGACGCGGGAGTGAGTGCGAGCGAAATCGACGAGGTCGTCCTGGTTGGAGGCTCGACGCGAATTCCGCTGGTACAAAAGAAGGTGACCGAGCTGTTTGGCAAGGAGCCAAATCAGTCGGTCAATCCGGACGAAGTGGTGGCGATCGGTGCTGCAATTCAGGGCGGTGTTCTGGCCGGGGAAGTCAAAGATGTGCTCCTGCTCGACGTGACCCCACTGTCCCTGGGAATCGAAACCCTCGGCAGCGTGATGACCAGGCTGATCGAGCGCAACACCACGATTCCGACCCGGGCCCAGCAGACGTTTTCGACCGCGAGCGACAATCAACCCCAGGTGGAGATTCGTGTAATGCAGGGTGAGCGCGATCTGGCAGCGGACAACCGCGAAGTCGGGAAGTTCATTCTCGACGGTCTTCCCCCGGCGGCTCGCGGAGTTCCCCAGATCGAAGTTATCTTCGACATTGACGCCAACGGCATTTTGTCGGTTTCGGCCGCAGACAAGGCGACCAATCGGGAGCAGTCGATTCGCATCGAAAACACCGGCGGGCTTTCAACCGAAGAGATCGATCGCATGATGGCCGAAGCCGAGGCCAACGCAACCGAGGACAAGGCTCGCCGTGAGACTATCGAGAAGAAGAACAACCTCGACTCCATGATCTATCAAGCGGAGAAGACGCTGGGCGAGAGCAAAGACGCCCTCGACCCGGAAGAAAAGTCGAGTCTCGAGTCTGTGCTCGCCGAAGCCAAGACCGATCTCGAGTCGGGCGACAGCGACAAGATCGATGCCGCCTATCAGCGGGTCGAAGCTGAGCTGCACAAGGTTGCGGAGAAGCTCTACAAGGCCCAGGCCGAGGGTACAGCTGAAACTGGAGATGCATCGGATGCCGCCGTTCCGCCCCCGGACGACGATGTCATCGACGCGGAGTTCACCGAGGAGAAGTCCGATTCTTGATGCCGATGGCCCGTCGCCAGCGGTAGGTTCTACCGTTGTGCAGGTGGGTGCGGCGGTGTACCCGTCTTGATCCTCAGTCCAGACTGTTCGGGCAACCCATGGAAGGGAAGTCAGTGAGCGACGAGCGCGAAAAAGAGGCTCCCGAAGAAGACAATTGGGACGAAGCAGACGACATCGACAACGCTGGGGCTGATGTCCTGATCGATTCGACTGCCGATCTGGCTGACGTCGATCTGGGCGGGTTGCCGGAAACGCTGCCAGTGCTTCCACTCAAGAACACCGTGTTGTTTCCGCATCTGGACTCGCCACTGCTGGTCAACACCACTCGTTCGAAGCGATTGATCGACGAAGTGATCGAGAGTTCCAATCGGCTGATGGTCTGCAGCGCTGTCCGGCATCCGGTCGAGGGCAGCCCCGGTCCCGACGATGTCTATGGGGTGGGGACGTTGCTGCGCATCGTCAAGATGATCCGGTTCCCCGACGAGTCGTACCGATTGCTGGTGCAGGGAGTCGCACGCGTATCGATCGACGAATTCGAAAACGGCGACGATTATTTGCGCGGCAAGATCAGCCTGCTCAAGGAGTTCGGTGATCGTGACTCGGTCGAAATGACGGCACTGGTTCGCAATGTCAGCCAACAATTCGCGTCCCTGGTCGGCGAGAGTCACAGACTTTCGGATGAGCTCCACTTGCTGGCCATGAGTCTCGATGACCCCTCGCGTCTGGCGGATCTGGTGGCTTCAAATCTCGATCTGGACGTCGCTGGAAAACAAGAAGTGCTCGAAATGGCCGGGATCGAGGACCGGCTCAAGGAAGTACTCGCGAGAATCATTCGGCAGCGCGACGCGCACGAAATCGAGACCGAGATTCGCGAGAAGGTCCAGACCGAAATGGGCCAGACCCAGCGTGACTACATGCTGCGTCAGCAACTGGAGGCGATTCGCCGCGAACTTGGCGAGGTCGAAGATGATCAGGCGGAACTCGACCGCATGCGCGAACGAATCGAAGTCGCGGGGATGCCCGAAGAGACCCTGAAGCACGCGATGCGAGAACTGGAGAGGCTCGGACAGGCGCCGCCGGCGGCGGCCGAGCACAGTGTGATCCGAACCTATCTCGAATGGATGACCGATCTGCCTTGGAGCAAGCAGTCGGAGGATCGCCTCGACGTTCGCGCCGCACGAGAGATGCTCGACGAAGATCACTACGGCCTGGACAAGGTCAAAGACCGGATCGTCGAGTACATAGCGGTCCTCAGCCTGAAGCGAGATCTCAAGGGGCCGATCCTTTGCTTCGTGGGCCCGCCCGGAACGGGCAAGACGTCCCTGGGACGCTCGATCGCCCGAGCCTTGGGACGCCAATTTGGACGCATTTCCCTGGGTGGTGTGCGCGACGAAGCCGAGATTCGGGGCCATCGCAGAACCTATGTCGGCGCATTACCGGGTCGCTTCATTCAGTGCTTGCGCAAGGCGAAGACCCGCAATCCTGTGCTGGTGCTCGACGAGATCGACAAAGTCGGTTCCGACACCCGTGGAGATCCGTCTTCCGCGCTGCTCGAGGTGCTCGATCCCGAGCAGAATTTCGAGTTCAGCGATCACTATCTCGAAGTGCCCTTCGATCTTTCGGGCGTGCTCTTCATCGCCACGGCGAACATCATGGATCCCATTCCGCCCGCGTTACGGGACCGGATGGAAGTGATCGAGTTGCCGGGATACACCGTCGAAGAAAAGGTCGAGATCGCGAAGCGGTTTCTGGTCCCGCGGCAAATCGAACAGAACGGCATCGACCAGATCGAGTTTGAAATTGCGGATGAGACCCTGCTCGTTCTCTGCGAGCGCTACACCCGGGAGGCCGGAGTGCGCAACCTCGAGAGAGAAGTTGGGGCCGTGTGTCGCAAGATTGCGCGGCGGGTCGCAGAAGGCGAAGTGAGCGGTCCCGTGCGGGTTGAACCCGGGGATCTGTTCGACTTGTTGGGGCCGGAAAAATACGAACCCGACCTGGCCGAGCAGGGCTCACAGCCCGGGGTGGCTGTAGGACTCGCCTGGACACCGGCGGGCGGCGACATCCTGTTCATCGAATCGACGAAGATGCCAGGCAAGGGTGAACTCAAGCTGACCGGATCGCTGGGTGAGGTCATGCGTGAATCGGTCGAAGCGGCTCGTTCCTGGTTGCGAAGTGAAGCCGAGCAGTTTGGCCTGAATCCGGAATGCTTCCTGACGAGCGATATTCATCTGCATGTTCCGTCGGGCGCAGTCCCGAAAGACGGTCCATCGGCGGGAATCGGAATGGTGACGTCCCTGGCATCGCTCTACACCGGTCGCGCAGTACTTCCCAAGGTGGCGATGACCGGCGAGATTACGCTGCGGGGAAAGATTCTTCCTGTGGGCGGAATCAAGGAAAAGGTGCTGGCCGCGAGGAGGGCGGGAATCGAGTGCGTAGTGCTGCCGGAAAAGAACCGCCAAGATATCGACGAGATCCCCGACGAACTGCTAAAAGGTCTGACTCTGGAATATGTCGAGACAATCGATGAAGCACTCAGCCGAACTCTGTCACCTGCCTGAAATCAAAGCTGCAATGGGTGCGGTCCTGATCGCGGTCCTGCTGGTCTTTCAGGCGACTGCATGCGTGAGCACTTTGGCGTACAACGAAGTCGTGGCCGAACGCGACGCGGTCGCCGCCACGGCCGCAAATCTCGGTCAGCGAGCTGGCAAGCTCGAAGTCTCCAACGCCTCCCTCGAAGCGGAGCGAGCGCAGATCTACGATGAACTCGAAGATCTGCGCGTCGAAGGTGAGGCCCTCTCGATCGAGCGGGCAGCGCTCGAAGAGGATGTCGCCCGCCTCACCGAAAGCAAAGCCCAACTCAGTGAACAACTCGAATCGACTAACCTCGCACTGACGACAGCCAGCGATAACGTGCGGGATCTGCAGTCGACCTTTGAGGGTCTGGTCGACGATCTCGAGTCGGAACTGCAGAAGGGCGCGATCGAGATCGAGCAATTGAGATCCGGTCTGCGCGTAGCCGTGTCGGACGACATTCTGTTTCATTCCGGTTCCGCGAATCTCGATCCTGACGGGGTAAAAGTTCTCGAGACGGTCGCTGCTCATATCAAGAAGCTCGATTACGAGGTTGATGTCGAGGGACATACCGACAACCAGCAGATCCGCGGCGCACTCAAAGAGCGCTATCCGACCAACTGGGAACTGGCGGGTGCCCGCGCTTCGAGTGTCGTGCGCTTGTTCGAGTCCGCTGGAATCGAAGGCGCGCGTCTGCAGGCGATTTCGCGCGCCGAATTCGCTCCGGTGGCGGCAAATGACGACACTGAGGGTCGCAGCCAGAATCGGCGAATCGAGATTCGCCTGCGTCCTCGAGAGTCGAGCAAAATCATTCGAGCCGAGTCCGCTCCCGACGAGTCGTGAGCCGGTCCAGCGACCCGCGCGATCAGCTTCAGAAAATTTTGCGAGCAGCCCTTGCTGCGGTCGACGCGAGGGCCGCGGTCTCAAAGGAACTCGCGGTCGAAGCCAGCGGTCTTTCCGTCTGCGGATACAAACTCTCCGGTAGCGCCAAGCTCATTGTGGTTGCGATCGGCAAAGCCGCCGCGCCGATGGCGGCCGGCGTCGCCGCACTGGTTCCCGAGCACATCCGCACGGGCCTGGTCGTGACGAAAGACGGGCATTGCGAAGGACACGATCTCTCGCTCTTCGAAGTGATTGAGGCGGGGCATCCCGTGCCCGACGCCCGGGGAGAGGCGGCGGCCACCAGGGTTCTCGATCTGGTGGCTTCAGCCGACCCGGAAGACCTGTTGCTGGTGCTGCTATCCGGGGGAGCTTCGGCCCTGGCTTCGCTTCCTCCGAAAGGGATCAGCTGCGAAGAACTGGCGGTGACCAATCGGCTGTTGTTGGAATCGGGCGCGGACATCGGCGAATTAAACGCGGTTCGCAAGCATCTATCGCAAATCTCCGGAGGTCGGCTCGCGATGTCGGCCGCGGCATCGCAGATCGCGGTGTTGGCCGTTTCGGACGTTTTGGGAGACCGGCTCGATGTGATCGGGTCGGGTCCCTGTGCACCCGACCCGTCCCGGTTCCAGGACGCGCTCGAGGTTCTCGAGCGCAGAGGCCTCACCCAACGCGTGCCCGCGAGGGTGTTGCGTTACTTGAACAGCGGGCGAGACGGCGAGGAACCGGAAAGTCCAAAGCCCGGAGAGCGAGCCTTTGCCCGGGTTCGACATCGCATCGTGGCGAGCAATGCGGATGCAAGACATGCTGCCGCGGCTGCGGCGACCGCATTGGGTGCGCGCGCGGTTTCGTTGGGCGGGTGCATCCACGACGAAGCGGCACGAGTTGGGCGGCGTATCGCGGCACTCTCGGCGGCGGTGGTCTGTGTGGACCCTGTGTGTCTGATCGCCGGCGGCGAATCCGTGGTAGAGGTTCGTGGCAAAGGACTCGGGGGTCGCAATCAAGAACTCGCTCTTGCGGCCGCAATCGAATTCGACGGATCGGTAGTGCAGGGCGCCGTTCTGCTCGCCGTGGGAACCGATGGCAGTGACGGATCTACCGCGGCAGCCGGTGCCTGGGCTGACGTCGAGACGGTAGAACGCGGACGACGCTGCGAAGTCGATGCTCATCGCGCGCTCGCCGACAACGATTCCCATGGCTTCTTTCGCGCAGTATCGGACACGATCACCACGGGTCCTACGGGGACCAACGTGATGGATCTGGTGCTGGTCTGGGTGCCGGCGCAGAACGACCTCGCGGCTCGCTAGTGTCGGTGTCGAGAAAGCAAAAACAGCACAGCCGATGACGCCCACGCTCAAAAACGGTTAGTGTTGCGACTCGAATGGTCCGGAATAGCGGAGAGAACTCATGATGCAGAAATTCACCAAGCAATCGGTCGGTCGCCTAGTCGGTTGCGTAGTGGCAGCGGCTGTGGCTGTCCTGTTTACGCTGACCGCCGGGACCGCCGACGCCGACAAGAAGATGAGGAGCAAGCTGTCAAAAGAGGTCCGGCTGATCGCCTTCGATACCGAGGCGGGCACGATGACGGTCAAGGAAAAAGGCAAGACGATCGTCTACAACGTCAAGTTCGAGGGGTCGGTCATGACCCGAACGACCGCCACCATCAACGCCAGGCCCATGAAGCTCAGCGAGATTCCGCTCAAAGCGAGAGTGAATATTTACTGGATCAAGGATGAGAACGATCCCAAGAAGCGCTTCGCGCGCAAGGTCGATGCCCTCAGGATTCCGAAAGAGTTCCTCGAAGACCATTGATTGCGAGAAGAGATCGCCCCACGAGAGTTTTCTAGGGCAAATAGAGGAATCTAGCGTTGGCTGTAAGTCCAGAAGAATTCAAAGCATGCCTCGGTTGCCGAGTCTCGGGCGTCGCGATCGTGACATCATGCGACGGCGAACATGTCCACGGAATGACGGTCTCTGATTTCACCAGCGTTTCGCTCGACCCCCCGCTCGTGGTCGTCAGCGTGTCTGAAACCGCCAATACCCTGGATGTCATTCGCGCGGGAAAGTGCTTTGCGGTCAACGTTCTCTCGACGGATCAGTTGGATCTCTCGAATTTGTTCGCATCCGAAGAACGCGAGGACACTCGCTTCGAGGGGCTCAGTTGGTCCAAGGCCGTAACGGGTGCGCCGTTGATTCCGGGATCCAAGGTCATGTTGGACTGCACCGTGGTAGCGATGCACGTCGCCGGGGATCACGTTCTTTGTATTGGACAGGTCGAGCACCTCGAAATTCACGACGTCGAGCCGTTGGTCTACTACCAGGGTGGGTTTCGCGACCTCCGCGGTACGGAAGCATGATGAGTTGAAGCCGCAAGGCTTTCACTCAGTCAATTACTTCTTTTGCGAATCGAAGCAGCTTGGAACTCAGGCGCAAGTTCGCTCGCTTTGCCTCCTGGCGGTTGGCTGAGAACTTGAACTTGTTCCCCTCACGAAACAAGTAGATCATACCGCCACGTTCGAGAAACGAGTCCGCAGTACCGACGGTCAAAATCGGGTCGGGCATTGCCCCTGGTGAGATTCTATTGGATGCCGTGTTTCCGAAGTACACAACCTGACAATGGTGTCGTGTCTTGCGACGCGAAAGGCTCACGACCTCGATCGCTCGTCCATGGAGTCGTTTTGTCTTGACGATCTCTCGCAGTGCATCGGCCAGTGCCGAATCCCCGACTATGGCAAAACAAGCGGGTTCGGATTTGTCGCCAAACGCCGACTCCGGCCAGGTGGTGAAGGTCGCAAAGCGATAGAGGAGGGCGGCGCGAATTTTCAATGCGTCTGCAGCGACGGGGCCGCTGATTGCGAACGCCGCAAAAAACACGGCGCTGGCAAGCCATCTAGTACACGACCGCCGCGATGGCGGAGATGCCCCGGTGCCAAGCATCTACAGAATCCAGTCGATGCTCAGCCCGACGATCCAGTCGGTTTCGAGTTGAGGGCCATCCAGCGATTGGTACACGGGGAGTCCCGCTTCCAGGCCAATCCGCAGGCCCTCGTATTGGCCCTCTCCGGCGAAGGCATTCACTCCGAAGAGCAGGTCGAGTCGACGACCGGCGCGGAGATCGGGATCCGCGGTTGGGACCATCGTTGGCATCAACGCTGGATCGGCGCCCTTGATGTTGAGCCACTGATTCCACTTCAGCCGCAGTGAGACACTGCTCCAGTTGGTCGTCTGTCTTGCCGCCCAGGTCGTGATTTCGTAGCGATCGCCCAGGCGGTAGTCGTGCTTGTTCTTACCCGAATGGATCTTGCCGGAAGCGTGAGTACCCCAGGTCCAGTTTTCGATCTGGCCGAGATAGGTAGCGCCCAATTTGAAGTCGTAGGTTCCTGAGCCGAGTTGCATCGGGTAGGGGAGACGCGCGAAGCTTGCCGGGGCCATCATCATGCCGGGTAGGAGATCGGTCTCGTCGATCGACCCGCTTGGAAAGCTCATGCCTGCAATTGCGATCAGTCGGTGGTGTTTGACGCGATACAAGCTGTACAGCGCGCTGATGCCGATGTCGCCAATGCCACGGCTGTCAGTGGTAAACTTCTTGCCATCCATTCGCACGTGGTCCATCGACTTGCGAAGATACGGCATCATCAGCATGAGCGTGACGTCGTCGGAAACTCCATACATGAGGTTGAACATGTGCATTTCCATGTACATGCTGACCGGAGTGACGGCGAACCCCTGGGCGAAGACCTCACTCTTGCTCTGACTGCTCGTGCCATCGAGGTTGCCGTCCATGCCCATGGACATGAAGCTGTACCCAACCATCCATTCGCCCTTTTCGTGAGTGTGATGAATTCCAGTAATGGCCATCTGGTCGAGTTGCAGCTCCAGGAGATCTTCAAGACTGAAGTCGCCGAGATCCTCCGTCGACGCCGCAATGGCGGGTAAAGCGAATACAAGAACGAGGAAGGCGACCCAACAAACAGACCGCCGCATGAAATGAGTTGTGCCGATGAACATTGGAAAAAGTCCCCCTATTAGAGGCAAGCTGGCTCATTGGCAGCCCCCCCCCCGTATCGTCAAGAACGCGTAATTCCAATAGGAATCATTCTTGAATGGGCGCACCATGTGGCGAGAGTTGCTTGATTTTTACAGTACTCGTGTGATTGATCTTGGGTTGGGGTTCAGCCGATAAAAAACTTCGCGTCCGCCAACGCTTTTTTGCACGTCTCGATTACAGACGGCAGATCCTCTTTGTCGAGCTCGAGCGATTTCCATGCCGGCTGGCTCGCGATGTCGATGTTCGGGATCGGCGCGTCTCTCCCAATTCCGAGACTTGTCATGCACACTGTCGCGAGTGCGACGATCGCTACGAAACGGCCCTGCAATTCGGGCAGCATTGCCAAGGTCTCGGCGTTGCCATGGTGAAAGCGAATTGCTTCTGACAGCGCAGTCGGTAATCGCCAGCGCAGTGCCAGGCGACCGCCGAGCGCTGCGTGATCGAATCCAAATGCGGCTTGTTCCGCTTCCATGAACGATGTACCCCGTCTGTCTACCTCGTCGAGCACCTTGGCAAAGAGCGCGGAGTGGCTGTTGACCATCGCGGTTTTGCCGAAGTCGTGGAGCATGCCCGCTGTGAAAGCATCGTCGTTGTCGATCTGCGGCTCGATCAGCCTGGCAAGTGCAGCCGTCACGGGCCCCGCCATCACGAAATGTTCGAGTCCAGCTGGTGGCAGGAGAGTGGGCAGTGGGAGTAGCCAGCAGCCAAAAGTTTTTGAACTAGGTTATTGAAGAAATTGCAAGGAAGAATAGTGCGGCGAAGAGGACTCGAACCTCTGATCGGGTTTGCAACCGATTGATATCGAGAAGGAAATTTGCCTGATTTTCGCCCAGCACCAAGCCAGCACCAATGATCAGTCTCAGCTCTTCGCCTTGTCCACCAATTCTGTGAGCACGGAGCCCACCGTGTCCCGGCAGCAGTCCAACTCCGTTGTCTGGTACGCGAGCGCGTGAAATTGCGATCCGTGAGGGGCGGTTTTCAATAGTTCAGTTACTTCCGCATCTTGTCGCGCCGCTGGGTCTCACGAGTGCGGATCTGGGCATTTACTGCGGTGGCGAGACCGACACGGCCATTTAGTAGTCCCATCCGGCGTGTCATTGATTCGCCGCGACGAGAAACCCGGTGCGGTATCAGCCTGGGGGTGTGCGATTACACCCAGGCCGTTCGTCGAACTCCAGTCGACGCGATGATCAGGGATCTGTGTCAAATAGGTGTCTTCCCAGTTCTGAGAATGTTTGACACGGCTCTTCAAGTCGCACTGATGATTCACCGATAGTCCGCACAGGTCAACCGTGCGTTACCTGGAGGAATCGCTGTGCACATTCATTCGCGTCTCTTGATCCCAATCCTGGTCGTCCTGATGACGATTACCTGGGCCGTCGCTGCGACCGCGCAACCGGGAGGCAAGGCAGCTCGCGCAGACCACCACCGGGCGGAACACGGGGCCACGCACGTCGGCAAACCAGACGCTTCGGCTCGGAATCGCGAAGAGGGCAGGAATGTGGACCGCGATCGGGACCGCCCACTCAATCGGCGCGAACGGTCCCGTCGGGCCTGCCGCCACAAGTCTCGGCGCGGGATCCCGGGCGGCTGTTATTTCGTCAACGACGAATGGGTCGAGGACTACTACCCCGACGGTGCACCTCCCGCAGCGCAGCAGAAATCAGGTAACACGACCAGCTTGGCGCCGATCACTCCAGTGCCGGCCGAGAGTGGCCTCCACATTATCGCCCCGTCCAGCAACAAACCGCTGAAAGAAGAGTTGATTGCGGCGCGGCGGAACTGGCTCGAGAAGAAGCGCCAATCGGAGGAGGCCTCCGCCGCGCGAGCACGTGCCGAGTATCAGGCCAGGCAAAACGGCGGAGAGGTCGATCCCGCGCTGATCGCGTCGCAAAATCAGGCACAAAGTGAAGCAACGGATGCCCATGCGGCAATCGGCCGGCTTGTCGAGCGCGCGCGCAAAGCTGGGTTTTCGTCCGAGACTCTGGATCTCTACGAGAAAGCAAATCGGGGATACTGATCGGACGGCCTTGAGGATCACGCAGGGCGTGTATTAGCGTCGATCCCGTGACCGGGATTCGACACATCCAATGCTCTACTCGACCGTATTCGAACTCGATTCAGCGCAAACGTGCTGGACCCATGAGATCTGCTGATGCACCCTGGATCGTTCTCAAGGGGCAAGTCACCACGATGGTGCCCTTTGCCCATTTTGGTACGTCGGGCTCCCCTATCGAGTAGTAGAGAATCAGAGCTTTCTCAATTACCTCGCGTCCGGCAGCGAGAGCGAAGTTCTTCACCTTGATCCAGAAGGAGTCTTCTGAGTACGATTTTTGATACGGGGATTCGTCCGACACAGGAAACCTCCGTTGCAATAACGGATCAGCGACAACCTGCGTGTGTAGCCCGTCAGCAAGATTCGGAGATTTGAACGGTCTAATCTAAGAGACACTTTACGGGGTTTGGAACCTCGAGGAGAGTCTCGACACGAGCAAGGAACGAAATCAATCTACTGAAGCCGCGGTACGCGAGATTCGACGGCTCCGTGAGAAGTTCGACCAATCCTTGAGCAATACGCGCTTCACAGTAAGCAACAGGAACGAACTCGTGTCATTGAGCCGACCCTAGAATGTTATCCGGCGCGTTTTCGCTTGAATAACAACTGGGAAGCGATCGCTGAATAATCGCGTAAGTCGCGGCAAACACGATATATTTGACGTGGTTTTCGAAACTACTGTTTCATTTCCCAAATTTGTCTGCAGCTTTGTCAAAAGCTATACCTAGGGCCTTGATCGCTAGGTTTGCACCATGCCTTATTTCTTCATTCGCTTCTTCAGATGAATTCTTGAGCTCATCAATTTTTTGTGTTGTTTTTTTGATCTCTCTTTCAACGTTATCGATGAGGGGTTGGAAGGCTTCTCTGGCTTCGGCTTGGCCCAGTTTAGCTTGAACTTCAGCCCGGCCTTTTAGTTCTTCGAACTTTGCTTGAATCTCGCCCACTTGTGATTGGATCGCATTGAAAACTTCGTCTTTGGTGCTCATTCGTTCTCCTTTGTACAGATGTTACGTGTACGTCGTCAGACTATTTCGGATTGCAGATGGTCTCAGAGCTAAGAGACGGTTTTCAGTATTTACCTAGGCGGCCTGCGCAGATCGGTAGAGCCGCCTTCGCTCGTGCATCGTACGTCGTTTGATCCTTCCATGCATCCCGTCAGCGATCGGAACTGATTGACGGCTTCTCGAATTCCTACTTCGAATGGAGCGGGCGTTGATCCGGTCCCGAACCAGCTCAGCTTCATTCGTGAAGCCCCTGCCCGTGAATGAATAGAGGAACCGGCCCTTGCCTTTGATGACGGGATAGAAGTCGATGAAGGAGTTCTTGCGGCTCGGGACCCTCAGAACTTTTTCGTGGCTCGGCATAGCCAGGAGAGAATCGCGCTGCGCGTTCGTGTCAAGTTCGAGGTCTGGGCGGTTGGAGTCCACCCTTTGTCTTTAGTATAGCGATGCGTAACAACTGAGATGATTACACTTCACACGACATGTAATTGTAAATGCTGCCGACAGGGGCTCTAGGGGCCCTAAGAGGGACTTTTCGATTTGGCTCGGAGTTCGGCGTCGCTGAAAACAACACCGCCATGCGTAATCCAGCAGGCTCATCGGCAAGTTTATTGCTGGCTTGTTGCTGGAAGTTCTTTCTGATTTATCTTACGCATAATTGCGTTATTAGCGAGAAGGGACACTTCGGCGCCGGGTTCCGGGGCACGCGATCGGATCGCAGCTCCCGGCGCAGACGACGGAGAGGTTTACAACTGGAACCTCCGGCGCGTCTTGCGCCGGAGCTCACGCACTGCCGCTTCGCTTGACTGCTTCTAGTCCCTGGTCGTGAACGGTGGGCGGCATCAGCCCAGAATCAGCGCTGCTTCGGGCGGCGCGCCAGGCGCTGTTCAAAGTCGGCCTTCTGTTGCGGAGCGGCGGCAAGTTCTTCGTCGATGACTGCGGGGTGAGGCGAAGCCAGGTAGAGATCCACCAGAGCGTCCATACCCCGGGCTCCGTAGCGGGTCAGCTCGAGGACTTCGGCCCGGGCTGCGGTACGGAGCCAGGGCCGAAGCATCGCCCATTGATCCAACGCGGCAGCGAGTCGGAAACGCACCAGCGAGAAGCTGAGGTCGCGGGTCAGGAACGCCATCTCGAGGGCACCAAGTGAGCCCGCATCGTTGCTCGTGGCTCGACCTGCCGCGGGGTCGCCACGCTCCCGGGCCCGGAGCTTTTGGGCCCGGAGCTTCTGGGCATAGACGAGCCGCGCCCACCCGCTGCCGTCCGCCGGTGCCAGGGCCAGGGCGGCCCGCTGGGCCGCGACCCCAGCGTTGATTCGCGGGACGAACCGCCCCGGGTTTGCTTCTTCGCGCCGGGCGAGTTCGAATTGCAGCAAGGCCAGGTCGCCGTATCTGCGAGCAGGCGTCCCCCACCACTCGGCCGAGCGCTCCAGGGCCGCGACGCCTCGAGCCAGGGATGCATCATCGGGTGCCTGGCCCAGGCCCAGCGCATGAACAACGGGATGGGCGGCGCGAGCGGCCAGCGCGCTCATGCCCCGCGTCCCCCCTCCAACGGCCAGGGCCAGCCCAACGACGAGTGCGAATCCTGCCCGCCCCTTCATATTAGCCCGTCCCGCTCCGTGTCCGCCTTGGATTTCGCGCCCGATCAATTGACGTAATAATCCGAAGCGCTGCGGTAATAGCTGTCCCCGTAGTAGTGTTCGGCATCGCGCTTCAGGTCGACCCGGTTCAAGACCACACCGGCCACGTCAATTTCGAACTGGTGCAGCCGGTGGATAGCCTCCAGGGCCGCTTGCCGCGGGGTCTGCTCCCACCTGACCACAAAGACCAACTTGTCGCAGATCTCGCCCAGCACCGTGGCATCCGAAACCAGAAGCAATGGCGGCGAATCCACCAGCACGAGATCGTAATCCGTCTTCAGTTTTTCGAGCAGGATCCGCATGCTCTCGGAGCCCAGCAGATCTGGGGCGTTGGCGGCCCCTTGAATGACCGGAAGCACGTCCATCTCCGAGCTTTTGTCGGTGACGATCACTTCATCGAGGGAAGCCTGGCCGGCCAGGTACTCGATCAGCCCCGCTTCGGGACTAAGCCCGAGTCTCCGGGCCACAGCGGGGCGGCGCAAATCTGCGTCGACCACGACCACACGCTTGCCCGACTGGGCGATGGACCGGGCCAGACTGAGCGCGATGGAGGTCTTGCCCTCCGAAGCCATCGCGGAACTGAAGAGCACGGCCCGGGGTGGCACATCGACGTTGGATAGCATCAGAGCTGTGCGCAGACCCCGAATCGCCTCGCCATAGATCGAAAGCGGCCGGGCGAGCACGTAATCGTGGGGCGAGAGCAGCTCTTCCTCCACCCGGGCGTCGGCCTCGGACAGCTCCGGGATGGATGCCAACAGCGGGAGGCCCAGCGCGTCCTCCAGCTCGCGGCTGTTGTGAAAGCCGTTGTCCAAGCGCTCGAGGAGAAACACCACGCCGGCGCCCACGATCAGGGACGCCAGAAAACCCGCTGCAGCAAAGAGTCCCTTCCTGGGGTAGCTGGGCTCGACCGGCACGGTGGCAGCGGAGATGATCCGGGCATCGGCCTCTTGGATTCCTTGTTGCTCGCGAGTCTCGTTGAAGCGGCCCAGGAAGGATTCGTAGAGCGTTCGGTTGGCAATGGCGTGGCGGTTCAGCTCGCGCAGCCGGATGCGCGCGGTTTCGCCCACCGAGCGCTGGTGCTGCGCCTCGGTGAGGCTTCGCTCGAGGGATTGGGCTCGCGAACGAGCCACGACGACTTCGTTCTCGAGGTTGGCCACGATGCGCTGCAGTTCGGCGGCCACTCCGAGTTCAAGATCTTTGCGCTGGGCGCGGATGTTGATCATGCGCGGATGTCGGTCGCCATAGCGCGACTCGAGTTCAGCCTGCTCCCGGGCCAGCTCGGCCTGCCTCTGACGCAGATCGTGGACCACGGTGGAGGCCAGCACCTCGGCCACCGATTCGACCCCCGCGCCCGAATCGAGCAGCTCGGTCACGTGGCGAAAGCGCGCCCGCTTCTCGGCCAGATCGGCGCGGGCGAGGATCAACTGGGTGTTGATCTCCACGAGCTGCTGCTCGTCGACCGTGGTGCCCCGGGAATTCACCAGACCATGCTCCGATCGGTAGGCCTCCACCAGGCGCTCCGATTTCTCGACCTCTGCCGCCAGGGCGCCCAGGCGTTCATGCAGCCAATCCGTGGCCCGTTCGGTCGCGTTGAACTTGGCCTCGAGTTGATCCACGAGATAGAACTCCGCCAGGGTGTTGGCCAGCTGGGTCGCCTTGGCTGCGCGTTCGGAAGTGAAAGCGATGGAGATGACGTACGAGCTTCGCCCCACCCGGGAAACCTTCCGCGCCTCGGAGAAGGCTTCAATCAGCCGGGTCTGCTCCAGGGCCAGGCGCTCCTCCTGGCTGGCTTCTTCGGCTTCGCCGGGTGCCAGACCCCGGAGCCAAGCCTGCAGCACAGCCCCCATGCCGGGCTCGCGCAGGGCTTCGTTGAACTCGGGATCGCGATCCAGGCGGAGGGTCTCGATCACTCGGATGGCGAGAGAGTGCGAGCGGATCACCTGGATCTGACTCTCGATGGTCGAAGCATCGGAGGAAATGCCCGCGAGCACAGAATCGAGATCGACCACATTGTGATCGCGCAGGTCGATGAGCACCTCGGCGGTGGCGGTATAGAGCGGGGTCAGTTGGAAGGTGACGAGCAGGACCACCGAGGTGATCAGCAGCACGCAGCCGCCCAGCGCCCAACGCCGGCGCCGAAGCGCACGGAAGATCTCGCCGATATCGATCTCGACTTCGTTCGGCCCCGCGACAGAAAAATGCTCGGCTTGTTTCAAAAGAGGTGCTTGCTCCGTTACCTGGCTCGGGCGCTGCGCGTCCCGTGTGATCCCTGGTGCCTCCTAGTACTGGAGTCGAACGCCAAAGTTGACCTGATGCCGGGTGAAGTCCTGACCGGCCACATTCGAGTCGCGGTCTTCGAAGCTGTAGAGCAGATCGAGGTGAACGAATCGCGACATCCGATAGTCGGCCCCCAGCGAGACGCGAAAGCCGTCGTCCTCCCGGTCAATCCCCTTGTAATCGCCGTTGTAGAACCCGAAATCGAACTTCAGGTGGGCTTCCGGGGTCAGTTCGTGGTCCACCCCGAAGCCTGCATTGGTATAGAGGATGCCGCCTGAGCCCGCAGTCGTGGAATCTACCACGTCCTGGGAAGCCGTGAGCCGAAGCGAGGTCATCTTCGTGACCTCCCACTCGAGATCCACGCGGAAAGAGACGCCGCTGACATCCTTGAGGGCGGAGCTGTCGTAGTTCTGATCGAAGTAGCCGATGGAGGCCTCTCCCGAGATCAAGTTCGTGATCTCGGAGGCCACACCCACCACCAAGTCGTAGCCCTGGGAATCCTGGGAGACACGGGTGTTGGGGGGGGCGGGGAGGGGGAGGGGGTTGGATAGATTCTGGAAGTTACGATCGCTGAACTCCGCGCGAAAAAACCCGCTGTAACCGGGCGAAAAGGTGTACCCCCCCTGGCCGGTGGCGGTCCAGAGATCGCGGTCGCGGAATTTCTGGCTCGAGGGGTCATAGTCGAATCTCTGGAAGTCGGCTCCCCCTGAGAGAGTGAGCTGATTGATGCGATGGTTGACCACCAGACCCGCTTGCAGATGACCGTAGTCGACCGGCTTTGGAACGTCGACCGCATCGATGCCGCCGCGGTCTTCGGTGAGATCCTGATAGCCGAGCATGGCTTTTACATTGCTGCCTTCCAGCACGTCGAGCCGACCCGAGGTGCCGAATCCCCACTCGAGTTTATCCTCCGTGGTGTTGTCCGCTAAGAGGGACGAGGAGAGAAAACCGCCCAGCGAAAGTTCGTTGCTCGACCAATTGGACTCGACGGCGAACGAGGGATCGATCACGAAGCGGGCATCGCTCTTCACTTGGGAGTCGATGGCGAAGATGTTGCTGTCGTACGCGGTCGAAAACCCCAGCTTCGGGTAGCCGGTAAAACCGCCGAGCCCGATCCCCAAGGCGTCGCTCTCTGGGGCGACTCGATCTGGGACGCCGGCGGGCGGGTCCATCTCCTGGGCGCCCGCCATCGGGGCGGCGAGCAAAATAATCAGCAGGAAGAGGCCCGCCAGCTCAACCGAAGTCGAAAAGAGTGAACCAATCTTCACAGTGTGTCTTCCTTTCGAATGTCAAATCGAATGCCAAATGGGATCGAGGATTGGTCGGAGCCAGCCATCGCCCGTTGCCCCGTTGCATTGAGGGTCCCCGCCCGCATTTTGGGATGATTCCGCGCTAACAATTCTCGCTAACGCAGACGACCGTGGTCTGCGGTGGGGGCGGCAGCGGCACCTGGGAGGAATACTGCCGACCGGGCTTGGCTGTCTGAAGGGCAAGTCTCACTTCATGCATCTGGTCAATCAGGCGGCTGACACTCCTGAAATCCCTCCCCTTACCCAACTGCATCGCCTTCTCCTCCAGTGCGGCTCTAATCGTCTCCCAAGCTTCAAAGCTGAGATCGCCAGGCAAGGCATCGAGTATCTGCTGGGTGCGGAGTACTGCATCGTTGCCTTGCACATTGCCAAGGATTTTCGTGATCGCGTCCTTCACCCCAGCCGGATTTCCCGCGTTGTCATCCAGAATCTTCTGGATCGCCTTCTGGTGTTTGACCTGAACCGAATCCTCGCCGTAGGCGCTACCGGCCACCGCTAGCGTCAACGCCAAGGGCAACGCAAAGGTCAACGCAAAGGTCAACGCAAAGCTCAACAACACAGCCACCGCCCGCCCACAGAGTCGTGTATGGAGTCGTGCATGAAGAAGCGTCTCGAATCGTCGCATGTTGATTCTCTCCTAAAGGGATCGCGCGCAATCGATGCGCGGCCAACAATATCATGTTTCGAGCCGAGCGCGGGTGCCGAAGACGAATTTGGTGGGATTCAGTAATTCAAGCTGGATGCCTGTACTCTAAATCAATCTGGGTGCCCGTACCCTCAGAAGAAACGCTCAGGAATGCGAATCACATCGCCCGGTTCGAGGCGAAGTTCGGGGGTGACAGCAAACTCGAGTTCCCGATTGCCGCGCGTGATAAAGACCTTGGAAGTATTGGCCCGGTAGGTAAATCCCCCCGCCACGGCCACCGCGTTCAGCAAATGCATACCACTCACGAAGGGATACTCCCCTCCTTTTTCAACTTCGCCGATGATGTAAAACGGCCGGTAGTTGATCACCTGCACGCTGACTCGCGGATCCTTGAGATAGCCGTCGCTGAGCTGCTCGCGGACCGCCGCCTCAAAACTCCGCAGCGTGCGCCCGCCCGCACCGACCTCGCCCACCAACGGAAGCGAAACCGCCCCGGTATCGTCGACTTCGAACTCGCCCGAAAGATCCTCTTCGCCAAAGACGATGACGCGAAGTTTGTCGCCGCTGCCGAGTTGATAGGCGGCCCGGGGAGGCGTCGAGGTGGTGGAATCCACCGATGCGTCGGGTTGCGGGGCGCCATCAGCGGGGGCTGAGACGGGCGTGGTGCACGCGCTACCCGCGGCCTGGACGACGAGCGCGGCCAGAAGCAGGGCAACGACCTGAAGAAAGGACGGCGGGTTGTGACGCGGAAGTGGACGTCGCGTCTCGGGGTTTGTCCCGGGCGCCCCAAGCCCTGGATCGATTCGGGTGTGCATGGGCGGGAGCTTACCGGAGTCGGGCGGGAGGGGAAGCGGTGGGGTGGAGGTGCGCGGGCCTCATGAGTGCCGGGCGTGACTGCTGGCCGGTTTGGAGGAAGCGCAGAGTCGATCGGCGACGACGCTCAGCCTTCTTTGTAACCTTGGGATTCGAGGGGCTGGGCGGGGTTTCCGACGACGGTACTTCCTGGGGCCACGTCGCGGACTACCACGGCGCCCATGCCCACGACGGCCCCCTTCCCTACTCGGAGCGGCCGGCCCGGCGTGCCCTGTTTCAGGACCGCACCTGTTCCGACGTACGCACCGTCTTCGATAATGATATTTCCGTTGCACGAAACCCGCGGCGCGAAGGTCACGAAGTCGCCGATTAGGCAGTCGTGCTCTACGTAGGAGTAGATGTTGCAGTGAAAATGGGCGCCGATCCTTACGTTCGCGGTCACCATCGTACTCGCGCAGAAAATCGCCCCAGAGGCAATCTCGACCTCGTCATAGCGAACGTGATCCGCGGCGGCGACCTCAAAGAACTCAAGTCCCGCCGCCTGACATTTTTCCACGAGCGCTCTGCGTACATTCGGCTCGGCCACGGCTACGCAAATCCGAGTCGAAGTCAGATCTGCAGAAATCAACTCGCCAAAGGGGATGCACCGCACTCCATTCACCTCGCCCCCCTGCCGCGAGGGATCGTCGTCCACAAAGACAAAGTCCGCATCTCCATCGCGGAGGGCTACCTGCTCGCGAATCAGTGGCATCACACCTCGGCCACATCCCGCTGAACCATAGACGGCGTATCGGATCATGGGATCAAGCTCCGAACCAGGCAGTCTCGTCGACCAACGGCCCTTGAGGACGGGCTATAAACCGTCAAGCACACCTCTACGAAGCACACTCGAGAACCCCTCCCACAACCCGCCTCAAGTCCGAATCCGACAGGCTGGAACCGCTGGGAAGGCAGAGTCCCCGGGCGAAGAGCCCGCTCGAAACCTGCCCCCCGACGCACCGATGGTGCCGGAAGACCGGCTGTAGATGCATGGGCTTCCAGAGAGGACGGGCCTCGATCCGTCGCGTGGCCAGATGCTTCCTGATTGTTTCGGGCGCAGCACCAAAATCTTCCTCGTCGATCAATATACAGGTCAGCCAGGCGTTACTGCCGCCATAGGGAGCTGCGGGTGCAATCCGGATCCCATCCACGCTACCCAGGCGAGCGCGGTAGAACTCCATATTGCACCTGCGCGCGGCCACGCGCTCGTCTAGAACGCGCAGCTGGGCGCGCCCCACTGCCGCCAAAAGGTTGGAGAGACGGTAGTTGTGGCCGATCCTGGAATGCTCGTAGTGGGGCGCAGGATCCCGCGCCTGGGTGGCGAGAAAGCGGGCCGTCTCGACATACTCGGTGTTGTCCGACAACAAACTCCCGCCGCCGCTGCAGGTGATGATCTTGTTGCCATTGAAGGAGAAGACCGAGATGTCACCGAGACTCCCCGCAGCGCGCCCCTTGTAGCTCGCACCCAGGGATTCGGCGGCATCGGCGATAACGGGCACCCCGTACTCGCGGCAGCACGTCACAATGGGATCGTAGTCCGCGCATTGCCCGTAGAGGTCCACCACGATGACGGCCTTGGGGAGCTTGCCGCGGCTCGCCGCCGCACGCATTTCCTGTTCCAGGAGACCGGGGTCGATGTTCCAGGTATCTGGAGATGAGTCAATGAAGACCGGTATCGCCCCGCAGTAGCGGATCGCGTTCGCGGGGGCGGCGAAGGTGAACGTGGAGCAGAAGACTTCGTCCCCTGCCTCCACGCCGAGTGTGAGGAGCGCAAGGTGGAGCGCCGCGGTCCCACTCGAAAGGCCAGCCGCCGCCGCCACACCGACCTTGGCGGCCACCTCTTCCTCGAACGCATCCAAGTCGGGGCCGGCCGGCGCGATCCAGTTGGATGCAAACGCTGCGGAAACTAGTTCGATCTCCTCGCCGGAGAGGTGAGGGGGCGAGAGGAGAATCGGCGGCAAAATGGTTTCTGAATCCGTTGCCTCCACGGTCCGACTCCCTTGGTTCACTGGATCTCCGGCCCTGAACGGCCGACCGGACCGATGCGCTCAGCCGAATCTCCGCCGTCCGGGCAGCCCTCTTACGACCCGGGGAATTCCCTCATAGTCGCCTCACCCTGAGCGTGGATGCCCTTGCGCCTGGCCACATGCCAGAGCGTGCGGAACAGGATCTTGACGTCCAACCAGAGCGACCAGTTATCCACGTACCAGACGTCGAGTTCAAACTTTTCGTCCCAGGAGAGCAGATTCCGTCCACTGACCTGGACAAGGCCGGTTATTCCGGGCTTCACGTTGTGCCGCCTAGCCTGCTCTGGAGAATACCGTTCCAGATAGCGCGTGGGGAGAGGTCTTGGACCCACCAGGCTCATCTCTCCGCGTAACACGTTGAACAGCTCCGGGAGTTCGTCCAGGCTGGTGGACCGCAGCCACTTCCCAACCGTGGTCAGCCGCTCGCCGTCCGGACCCGTCCCCTCGCGCATCGTCCGGAATTTGACGATCCAAAACGGCTTCCCGTGTCTGCCCGGCCGCTGTTGTCGGAAGAGGATCAGCGGCCCGTGGGCCGCCCTGAGGAGCAACGACACCACCAGCAGGACCGGAGCGAACACCACCAGGCCGGCCGCACTTCCAATCACGTCGAGACATCGCTTCGCGACGGCCGTGCGCAGACGCATCATTCACCGTCGGCGCGAAAATATTCCACCGTATGCTCGAGCCCCTTATCCAGAAGGACTTCCGGAACGTATCCCAGCAGCAGCCGCGATTTCTCCAGGCACGCGAGGGAGTCGCGCACCTCGGCTGGGCGGGCCTCGTCATAGCGGGCTTCCGTCGTCGTGCCCGTCATCTCCTGAATTCGATGCCACAGCGCTTTGATGCTCACCCCTTCCCCACAGCCTACGTTGAATACCTCCGCGGCGACTGCCTCTGCCGAGGCTGTGCAGGCCGCCAAATTTGCCGCAACGGCATTCCGGACATAGGTGAGGTCCCTCGTTTGCTCTCCGTCCCCAAAGATTGTCGGAGATTCCCCACGCAACGCCGCGACGATGAACTTCGGAACCACCGCTGCATATTGCGATGCGGGGTCCTGCCTCGGGCCAAAAATGTTGAAATACCTGAGACACACGGTCTCGAGATGATACGTATTAAAGAACGTTCGACAATACTGCTCACCCGCCAATTTGGACGCTGCATACGGGGACAGGGCATTCGACGCCGATTGTCTGGGGCGACCGCGTGTTCGTCACCACGGCCGTATCATTCGGTGAAGCTCTGAAACCAAAGTACAGCGGCTTCCCCAATGCTCATGACGAACTTCCCGTAACACAGCGCCACAAGTTTGTCGTCCTGGCCGTCAGCCGCAGCGACGGAGAGATTCTCTGGGAACAGACCGTGCGAGAGGCACTGCCGCACGCCGGGGGACATTACACCGCGAGCCTGGCGTCCAACTCCGCGATTACCGACGGCGAACGCTTGTTCGCCTACTTCGGCTCCTATGGGCTCTACTGTCTGGATCTGGACGGTGAGCTGCTGTGGGAAGCGGACCTCGGTCAGATGCGGACACTGCACGGGCATGGCGAGGGCAGTTCGCCGGCGCTTTACGGCGAGACGCTCGTCGTCAACTGGGACCACGAAGGCCAGTCGTTTGTCGTTGCTTTCGACAAGCGGACCGGCACAGAGCGCTGGAAGGTAGCCCGAGATGGGGTGTCGTCGTGGACCACTCCCATCATCGTCGAGCACGGCGGAGAGCCACAGGTCATCATCAGTGGCTCGAAGTATCTGCGGGGCTACGACCTGGCCACG
>JADFNE010000034.1 GCA_022563535.1 Myxococcales bacterium | reverse complement strand
ACATGAACTTCGTGCCACCCGAGTTCGCGGTCTTCGGCGAGGATCAAATTCTTGACGCGCTGCGGGCGACGCCGCCCGACTGGATCGCCATCGTGCACCGACCCACGCGCGAATACGGAATGCTATTTTTCGGGCGCGACTACGGCAAACTCGTCTGGGCCTGGATCCAGAGCAACTATGTGAGCGCGGTAACCCTCGGCGCCAAACCCCTGGTCAGCCGCCGCTTTGGTATCGAGCTGCTCGAGCGAGTACCGAGGGTAGAAAGTCCTCCCCCCGGCCAAGAGCGGTAGCCTGAAAGTACGAAGGGTGCAGTGGCCAGCTTTCTGGTGGCGTGCTAGCGATGGCTAGCAATGGACACCGACGCTTCCGCTGAACCTGACACGATCCTCGAGGCTGGGGTGCGCGATCACCTGGCATCCGTGATCGCCTGGGGCAGCTTCTTTGCAGCCAGCTGGTTTCTGTTCGCCACGCGCGGTCGCTACCACCCCTGGGTCGTCTACTACGCGGGCTGCGTGGGACTCTTCCTGATTACTGTCATCGGTATGCGGGTCTGCCGCCGGGGCCTGCCCCTCGGTCTTCCGGCCATCGTCGTGATCTCGCTCGGGATCCTGATGCAACTATGGTTGCAGTTCAAAAACCCTGGTGTGATGTATTTCAAGCATGATCTTGCTCGCCAGCTATTGAGCAACGGCATTTTGCTGTCCCTCGCCATCACGGCTGCGGCAATGCTGTGGGCAGCATGGCGCCGGGGCGGCCCGCTCAATCTGCCACTGGCGCCGGTGGTTGCGCTATTCGTCATCTTTTTGCTGGGCTCGGGCGCGGTGATCTTGGGTTCGCCAACGCCACACATCGACGTCTGGACAATGGGTCAAGAAGCGTCGGAGCTTCTCTGGAATGGAACCAATCCCTACAGCCACATCTACCCGGATATCTACCGCGGCCGCTACAGCTATACGCCGGTGTTTCCGTATTGGCCGGGCACGCTGTATGGGAATGCACTGTCGTGGCGACTCACCGGAGAGATTCGCTGGGAATACGTGCTGACTTCAATTCTGTCGCTGGCGCTGCTCGTTCGAATTTCGCGCAGTTTGCTGGGATCCTCGCGACAATTCGCGCTGCCCATGGTGTTCATGAGTCTGCCCATGACATTCTTTGTGCTGGAGCAGAGCTGGGTCGATGCCGCATTGATCTTCATGTTGATCGCCAGCTATGTGGCTTTTCGCGAGCGACGGTTCCTTCTGCTCGGGGTCCTGCTCGTGCTCGCGCCGGCGGTAAAGCAGTATGGCGTCGTCTTCTCGGTCTTCCTCGGGCTGGCCGTACTGCGCGACACCACCTGGCAGCAGCGAAAGACCCTGATCTTCGGTGCAACAGTGACCGCAGGGCTCCTCTTTATCCCATTCATCATTCTCGACGCCCAGGCAATTTACGATTCTACCGTGGGGAATCTTCTCAATGTGAAGCCCCGCATGGATTCGTTCAGTCTGACCGTGCACTGGGCGCGTGAAGGACTGATCAGCGCACGGGGTAGCGGCCCCACGTTGATAACAGCTGTATTGGGTGGCTTGTTATGTGTTTGGATCAGCTGGGGGCGGGGCGATCCGCTCATTGCCACGGCTTCGCTATTCGCATTCTTCTTTCTATTCTCGAAGGTGTCGTTTTGCAACTACCATCATTTCTTGCTGGGGATATTCGCGCTCTTGCTCCTTCACCTGCATGGTAACTGGCTGAATTGCGGCTCAACGAGTTTGTCTACCAGCCGGGGGCAGATCTAACTTCGCCCGCTCGGCTTGAAGTGAGCGTCGCACCCCTGGCGCTTTGGGTCGGATATTGAGCGCGAGTTCGAGGTGGCGGACCGCATCCTCGTGCTTGTCCAGCGAACTGTATGCACCCGCCATGTTGATGTGGAGCTTCGCCATGTGGCCGAGTCCAGGCAGAGCCCGCTTGTAGCTCGCGATCGCTAGCGCGGGCTCTTGCTGCCGGCGATAGATGTTTCCGTAGTTGAAGAACTGAGACGCCGCCGATTGGCGCAGGTCGTCGGTCCACGAGTGGAGCGACAGTGCTGCGATCAGAACCGCCGGAAGCAGCCAGGCGATCAACTCGAGGCGCGAACGCCGCACGAGCGCAACGATCTCCATGGCGCCGCAGCCCGCTAGCACAGCCAGGACCGGGACCGCGGGCAGGCGGTAGCGGGACGCAAAGTAAAAGATCAGAACCGACGACAGATTGGCGAGGGTGAATAGATACAGAAGGACCTGGGGCGGCTCGCGCCAGCGCGGGCTGCGAAGTCCCAAGAAGGCGAACGCCAGGATCAACCCGAAGGGAACGGGTGCGAACCAGAGCGCTGGCGTCAGCTCGCGCTCCGCGGGCAGGGAGTAGTCGACGGGAACCTCATCGCTCGACAGCCAGAAGCGCAGCTTGAGGGCGATCAGGCCGACGGCGCGAATGGGATCGTCCGTGAGGTGCGCGAGACCGCGCCCGAACCAGTAGCGACTGACGCCGGCCTGGGTGAGGGAACGGCCGGCCGCCTGCTCGGCGACCTGCCGCTGATCCGCGGCCTGGGTGAGTGGGTTGCCGCTGATCACGTCAGCCCGAGCGTAGAGCCCGCGGGCCTTGGGGTTGTTGCCATCAAAAAATGTAACCCCGGCCTGGGACGAGATCAGCGTAATCTCGCCGGTCACCCAGTAGTTGCGCAGGGTGGCGGGGGCGATGGCCAGAACGATCCCGCAGCACAGGGCGAGTGCCCCCGCGAGCGCCACACGGGTCTGCCCGGCATTGGTGTTGCGCGGGGTGTGCTCGCGCTGAGCCCATAGCCACCAACCGATGGCGAGTGGAGCAAAGAGCAGAGTATTGGGTCGAGTCAGACACGCCGCACCGAGCAACAGACCTGGAATTACTGCACCGACTGTCCAACGTCGATCGTGAGCAAACAACAGCAGGGCAAGGCTCGCAACACACAAGAATGTCGCAAAGGTCGAACTCATGAGCTTGACCTCGAACATCCCCATGGCGCCGTAGAACGCGATCAACGCCGCCGCCGCGATCCCCGCGCCCGGGCCGCAACAGCGCCTGGCGATTAGCGCGACCAGTGCAACGCTGGCGAGACCGAGCAATTGTTGCACGGCGTAGATGCAGCCCGGTCCGTCTGGGCCGATCCAGCGGAGCAGGGCGACAAAGTAGGCGTAGAGGGGGCCGAGGCCGAAGGCCTCGCTCCCCGCGAGCAGGTCGCCCGCAGTGATCTGCGCGGCCATCTGGTCATAGACCCGCGAGTCGAGTAGTCGCATGTCCCGGAGTTCCGGACGACTGAGGGTCTGGAATAGAAGTACGCCCCGGACACCAGCGGCGGCGGCGAGCACTCCTGCGAGCCAATACCGAAAGCGCATCACCTCGGGCGCGACCTCATCATGATCTGAGCGCGCTCCAAGGGGGCCCGAGCCTGAATGGTTCGACGACTCCATGGCTCGCTTCTTTCGCTGCGCTGGGTTGTCATGAAGCGCCAAACGCTACATCGACCCAGTGCATGGTTCAACTTGACGCCATTGTCAGCGAGGCCTCTACTGCCGCGGCCAGAAAGCCTGGCTGGCTCGTCGGCCAAGCCACAGCGCGAAGAAGAGCGCCAGGCACAAAGAGATCGCGTAGCGACGTTCGTCCACCAGTCTGAAAGGGCCGCTCATGACCTCGTGGCCGTAGAGGAACGCCGCAAATATGACGGGCACCAACGGTGCGAGTCGTCCCGGTAGCAGTGGCAGCGCGAGAAGTACGACCCAGTAATACGAGGTAACCGGAGTCAACGCGAAGATCAGCGCAAGTCCCAGCACGGCGGATTCGACCAGGCTGGCGCGCCACGCCGCAAGACAAAAGAGAACGATGAATCCGAGCCTGAGTGCAGGTAGAACGAGCCCGTGTCGCTCGACCATGGCCGGAAGGCTCGACCCGGGCATCGGGGTGAGCGTGACCAGAGCGCGGGTGAGCGCCAGGGGATCGATGTGCAGAGCCGTGTTCAGGTCAAAGGTCATGGGCGATACGAGGGCTACGTGCATCCGCATGTTGTCCACGAATTCAGACCAGCCTGCGAAGCCACGGCCCGACAAGGTGCCGGCGAGCAGACCGAGCGCAACGGTCGCTGCGAATGCTCCGAAGAGCTGAAGCGGCCACTCGGGTCGCTCTCGTCGCCGCCAGGCCTTCAGCGCGAGCAGGGCGGGGCCGGCGAGCAGGAGTGCCGGAAAGAGTCTGGTCGCGGTGGCGTAGCCGAGCATCATCCCGGCGAGCGCTGGCCGCTTGCGTTCGAGCATGCAGAAAGCTGAAACCACAGCGACGAGCCAGTCCAGGCGCATCAGCGCGCCGACATAGACGTAACGCCATCCGAAGCCCAGACCAAAAACAACCAAACTCGCGCACAGGACACGCGAACCATAGGTTCTGCCGATCAGGACAAACATCAGCGACGCGAGGACGATGTCGAGCAAGCAGAGGATCCCGGACCCCATCGGTCCCGGTGTCACGAGCGCGGTGATCAAGCGGGCGACCGACACCCAGGTCGGGGTCGGGTTGAAGCCGTGATCCTTGTGGATTGCTCTATTGACTTTGGCTGGGGCGAAGCGGTGAATGCGATTGCGGTCACTCACGAATTGCTGCCAGCGTTCCGGCGTAAAGCGCGCCGCAATGCTGTCCGCGTACACCATGTGGTCTTCGCTCAATACCAATGTGTTGGTGCGGAGATCCCTGACCCACTTCGGAAGGGCTGTGTTCGGCAGACTCTCTCGATGCGCCGCAAGAGAAGCTGCGTAGAGACCGTCGTAGCCGAGTTCGGAGAAGTACTTCGCGCCGAGGTAATAGTGAAAGTGCTCGTGGTAGTTGACGAAGCCGTCTCCCTGGTAGTGCCGAACCGCGCCGAAATTGTAGAAGGTCAGCAGCGCGAGGGCGGCGGCCGTGACCGCGATGGTTTTTGCACGCCAGTCGGACGGGGGGAACTTTGCGCGAAGGCTCACCGCGATGAGGAGAAGGCAGATCAGGCTGGTAGCGAAGCGGAGAAGCGTCTCTGTCGCGGGGTCCATCGACTCAGTCTACCCGACCCATGACCGGAATCACCCGGTCACGAATGTTCCAGAGGCTGATGGTGTTGTTGTAAGTTTTGTTATAGGTGTTGTTGTAGATGTTGGTGTGGCAGCATGAAAGCAGGGAGAACGAATCAACATGTCCCCAGTGGTGCGCGCCAGCCTCCAACTACTGCTGCTGCTCGCGCTTGCGTGCGGTCCGAGCGACCCCATGCCGGAAGTTCGAAAACTGCAGGACGCTGGCCATTTCGAGCAGACCATCGGTTTGCTGCGGCAGATCGTCCGCGAAGATCCTTCGCATACCGAAGCAAGTCTGCTGCTCGGCAAGGCGCTGCTGCGGACGGGCAATGCCGGACTCGCCGTGTGGCCGCTTCGCAAGGCCGCCGAGTTTCCCGATTACGCGGTCGAGGCCGGCATGCTGATGACCCGGGCAATCCTCGCGAGTGGAACCTCGCTCGATGCGGTCGAGGAGATCGAAAAGGTCCTGGAGATCGAGCCCAACAACCTGAACGCCTCGGCACTGTTGGCGGATGCCCACCGATCGACACGCGAAATCGAGGTATCGCTCGCGAACATCGAGCGAGTGCTCGAGCTGCACCCTACCAATCTCGCGGTGCTCGTAACTCGAGTGACGGCGCTGATTGCGCTGCATCGAATTGAAGAGGCCGGTGCATCCCTCGATGCCGCCCAAGCGAGCTTCGACGCCTCCGAAAATGACATCGCAAGCCGGATGCTCGCAAGACTCTGTGTCGCCCGCGCCTCGTTCACGGCCGAGCGCGGCGAAATGGAAAAGGCCGAGAAGCACTACGCCGATTGCGCCAAACAATTCCCCACCGAGGCCGCCGCCGTCACGGAGATCGTTGCCTTCTACGATCGGATCCAAAAATCTGAGCGCGCCACCGAGGTCCTCGAGCGCGCCTCGAACGAGTTGAGCACCGGCCCCTTCCGCACAACCCTTACACGGCGGATGGACGCCCTCGGTATTTTGGGGACAAAGGAACAACTCCTGCTCGAAAAGGCCGAGACGCAACATTCGACCGAGGCTTGGTTCGCCGTTGCTGACGACTACGTGCAGCGCGGACGCTTTGACAAGGCGATCGATGCTTTCGAAAACGCGCTGTCCCTCAGCCCGGGATCGCCGCGCCTCAGTTTCGCCTACGCCGACACCCTCGTGCAGGCCGAGCAGTTCGAGAAAGCTCGCGAAGTTGCCAACCAACTGGAACAGCCCAAGTTTCAGAGCCTGATTCTTGGCCGCATCTTCCTCGCCGAGGGCAACTCCCGGGACGCGCTTGCGGCCTTCGAGACCGGGATTGAATTGTGGCCGGAGAACGCAGTTGGACGATTCCTGGCCGGGCAGGCCGCCGAGGGCGTCGGCGAGTTCAAGCAAGCGATCTCCCACTATCGCGAGTCGTTTCGAGCCTCTCCCGGCAGCAGCGCTGCCGGACTCGCACTGGCGAAGCTCTACGCATCCCAAGGTAGTCTCAAGGGGGCCCTTCAGGTCTCCGGCAAATACCTGCAGACTCCGGCGCATTATCAAGATCCTGAAGCATTGCTCGTAAACATCCGCAGCGCCCACGCTCTTGCTCTATCCAAGCTCGTCGATAAAAAGCTTGCGCGTTTGAGCAAGATACCCGGTCAGGCCGCCGTTGCCGTCGCCGAGCGGGCGTCGATTTGGGCCGAAGCTGGCGCCACCGAACAAGCGGTGGGGGTTGTCGAAGCGGCGGGTCTCGATCTGACAGATTCAGCAAACTCGATTGCGTTCCGGGTTCTCATCGAACAACTCGAGATGCTCGGCCAACACAAAAAGATCATGGGCCAAATCGAAGTGGCGCTGGCCGCTTATCCCGACGATTCGATCTTCCACGAACTACACGGCCGCGCGCTCTACGCCGCGGCACAGCCCGATCAGGCACGCGCGAGCTACGAGCGGGCGCTGGAACTGGACGCTGCGAACTGGCGAGCCCTCGAGGGTCTGGCCGTCCTCGCCACGGCGGCGGGGGATACGCCCCGGGCACTGAGCCTCTATGACCGCGCCCTCGCCGCCGACCCAGAGGATGCGACAACCGCATTCGCGGCGGTCGCACTCGTGCGAGAGACCGACCCCGACGAGGCCGCCCAGCGTCTCGAGCGCTTGCTCGACGCCCACCCGCACGCAGCTACCGCGGCGAACGATCTCGCGGGGATCCTCGCCGATCGAGGCGAACTCGAGCGGGCCAGCATTTATGCCGCCCGTGCAGCATGGTTCCATTTACCGGAAGCCGCGAAAACCCTCGAGCGAATCGAGCAGCTTCGGGCCGGAGCCGCGACAGCGATGGAACCACAGTAGGGCATTGCTCAGCGCCTGGGTGTGCGCGTCTTCGACTGCTCCATCAAATAGAGCAGGGGGACACCCATTCGCTCGACCGTGCCGAGTACGCGCCCAGCATGACGGCGATGACAGTTGGTTCGTGTGAATGCCAGCACGATATCGGGACGCCAGATTGGGCGACTTGCCACGAAGTCAGCTTCGCTCCCTGGGATATGATCGAGAGCATCCACCATCGTGGCATGCATCCCCTGGCACGCGGATACGGAAATTTTTTGTCCGGACGACGCTCCTTCGTCCCCGCCCCGAAGAGCAAAGAGTTGTCGCATGCCCTCGCGATAACTCAAACCCAGGTAGTCCGTTTCGTAGCGCTCGGCAGCGCCGGGTAGCCCGCCCGCGACGCTTCGGTTGAAATACACATACTGGTAGGGGTGTAGTGCGCGCATATCGAGCAACGTGAGCAGCGCCAGCGCAACCAAAGCGGCCAGCGTCGCAACACGCAGGCTCAACCCGTGGCGCCCAGCGAGAAACTCTACCAACGAAGCGGCGAGCATCACGGTCAGCGGTGGCAACAGAAAGAGGAAGTGGCGGATCCCGTCGAATTGAATCACACCCAATAGAACCGTTGCGGCCAGTGGCGCGACCACCGACACGGCAACCACAACCCATGCCATCTCCCTTGGCTTGGGCCAGCCCGGTGAACGTCGGCGCGCCCATTGCACCAGTGCCCAGATCGTCACCGGCGCCAGCAACCAGAACTCCGGCGCGCTGATTGCCAACCACTGCACGCTGTAGCGGGCGGGCACACGGCTGAGCAGGTGGGTGCTGCCGTCGAACAACACCGAAAAGTCGACATTGAGTTCCTGCGCAATGTCGCCAAAGAATCCGAGTGCTTGAAGCGGCCGCAACAGCGGAGAAAACTGTGCCCATGGCCACCCGACAAGCATCACGCCCCATGCCACCACGGCCACTGCGATCGCGCAGCCGATGACGATCATCAGTTCGCGCTTCAAATTCGAGGTCGCCTCGCTCTCTTTATCCACGAGGGCTTTGCCGAGCCACCATGTCATCCCGAGCCCGAGAAAGGCAAAGTTGATGACGCCGGCTACGCGAATTCCCATACAAGCACCGATCGCGACCCCCAATGCGAGTATGCGTCCCATGGATAGACGCGGCAGCGAGGACAGCGCGCCGCAAATGGCCAGCAACATGAATGTCGAGAAAACTGCAAACGGGAGGTCCTTCGGGTTGGCAAAGAAATGGCCATAGAAACGCGGCGTCAGGGCCAGCAGCAACGCGCTCAAGAACCCGGCGGCTCGGCTGTGCAGCAGACAGCCGAGCCAGGCAACGGCGCCAAGACCCACCACACCCAGCCAGGCGGTGACGAGATGTCGGGTTGAAGTGCGATCGAGTGGCGAAACGCGTGCCGCCATTTCCGCAGGCAACTCGAAGAAGCCTCCGTAGTAGGCCATGGCATCTACCCTGGGCACGAACTCGTCGAAACTCCCTTGCGGCGAGAGCCCGCGTAAGTACCAATCGGCGATTTCCACGCCCAAGGGAGCCTGAAAGATCTCGTCGATGTTGTAGCCGTAGTCGTCGTAGCTGGTGGTTACGACCAGCCACGTGATGACGAGCAGCGCGCCGGTCGCGAAGTGCCAATGAGGACTCGCGATGTCGGGCCAGGGTGGTTTTGCCGTCGCGGCGGCGCTGATTTTTTCATGTCCATTCGCCAGGGAAGGCGATGAACCCGCGAACCGAGCAATCAAACCGGCGGCTAGAGCCACGGCGAGCGCAATTCCGACGGGCAAGCGCGGCCAGGCCAATAGCAGTTCGCTCATCGGGCTAGGCTAGCCCACGCTCGATTGAGCTGCTGGCCGCTAGCAACTTTCGGGAGTCCAATGGTCGGTTCTTCAACCCCCTCGCAATTTGACAAACTGGATAGCGACCCGCAGGCTTTGTTGGTGCCCGTCGATTCCAGCGCTCCCAATGCCGCAACCGCACACCAGCCTGAATCGGGTTGTCGAACGACAGTCGTCCTGCCCTGTCTGAACGGTTCGGCCTACCTGGATTCATCGCTGCGCACGCTATTTGATTTCCTTGATCGGGAAATTCCCGAAGCTGCGCCGTATGAGGTCATCCTCGTCGACGACGGATCCGACGACGGAACCTCCGAGATTGCTGCTCGCTTCGACGGCCGTGTAAAGGTTCTCACCCACGCTCTAAATTGCGGAAAGGGTGCGGCGGTCAGAACCGGAATTCAGGCTGCGCGGGGAGAATTCATTTTTTTCATCGATGCGGACATCCCCTATGCGCTTTCGGCAATGTCCATCATGCTCGACGCGCTGGATCGCAAAGAATTCGATCTCTGCCTGGGGACGCGATCACTTGCTGAGGCCCAGAGTATCCTGCGGCCCTCCTTCATCCGGCGCGTGGCCAGCGCAATTTTTTCCGAGTTCGTGAGTCGGATCGTCGTCACCGGAATACGCGATACGCAGTGTGGGTTCAAGGGGTTTCGTGCGGACGCGGCCCACTACCTTTTTTCACAGAGCCGTATCGACGGTTTTGCGTTCGACGTCGAACTCGTCTACCTCGCTTTCAAGAACAACTTCGACATGAAAAAGGTACCCGTGAAGCTCGTGCGCGATGAAAATTCGAACGTATCGCTCATGCGGGATGCCCCACTCATGCTGCTCTCCGTTCTGCGCCTCCCATTCCACTACTATCTGGGGCACTACCAGATGCAGGACTCACAAAAACAAGAGGGCTCCCAGTCTTGAGTTGCATGTTGTGCGGGGAGGAGGTGCTTTCTCATCGCCACTCGTTCGGTGAATACGAGATCCGCACTTGCCAGGCCTGCGGACTGAGCCAGCTCGATCCCCTGCCTTCGACCGAGACGACAATCAACTTATACGCTGACGGTTATTTCGCAGGAACGGGCGCGATCGGCTATTCGGATTACGCTGACCAGGAGCGTGAGTACCGAGCCACTTTCGCCGAGGACCTCCGCTCACTATCCCCTTATCTAGCGGCCGGGGCTTCGGCGCTCGATGTCGGCTGTGGCTTTGGTTGGTTCGTTGATGGAGCCTTGGCAGCGGGCTACGACGCGATCGGCATTGACTTTTCACGCGAGGCAGTGGAGCGGGCCGCACAGATCCTGCCAGGCCGCGTCTTTCATGGCGCGATCAATGATGTCGCCGAGCTGCGAGACCGGCGCTTCGATCTCATCTTCTCATCCCACGTGATCGAACATATCCCCGAGCCGCACGTTTTCATGGCCGATCTTGTCGACCGCCTGAATGAGGGCGGAGTGATTGCACTCGTTACACCGAACATTGAGAGCGCGCTGGCACGAATCTCGGGTAGACGCTGGGTCTCATTCAAACTGCCCGAGCACGTATCCTATTACTCGCCTTCAACCATCAGGCGCCTGCTCGAGACTGCCGGCCTCGAGGTTGTCAGCGTAGAGCCCGCGTACCAATATTACGCGCTGCCGTTCTTGATGCATCGCATCCGCGAACTGATACATCCAATCGGCAAGTTGATCCCACGAATCGAATCGAGCGCGTTGCTCCGCAACCGAATGGTTCGCGTAACCAGCGGATCGCTTCGTGTGATCGCAAGACGCCCAGTCTCCTCGCCGGGCCCTCTGTTCGATCTTGACCGTGCCGAGTTGGCTCTATAGAGTGAGCGTCATCCGTTCAGACAGTCCTGCGAACTCAGGAGATACCCGCATGAAGCGTCGTCTCGCGACCGCGATCGTAGCTTTCGTGCTTGCACTGAGTTCGGCGATGGCCCTCGCGGACAGTCGCACGGAGTGGGCTGTTCGTCCAGGTATTTCGCTCGAGGTTTTTGCGACCGACTTCGTCCTGCCCGTCATGATCGCGATCGTTCCCGAGCCGGGACCAGAGCCGGAGGACCCCTTCCTCTTCGTGACCGAACTTGCAGGAACCATTCGCGTCGTCACCAACGACGGATCGGTGCATGATTTCGCGAAGGACTTCTTCGAACTCGAGATGCCGGTCGATCTTCCGAAAGCCGCAGGCGCCATGGGACTGACAGGAATCACCCTCGACCCTGCAACTGGCTATATCTTCGCGACCTTCGCCTACCAGGCAAAGTCGAAGCGCCGATACAACAACATCATTCGCTTCGAAACCAAGCCCCATACGTTTTCGCTGAAGCCGACGGGCAGCATGATGTTCACTGACGCCCTGCGAAGCGGGAGATCGAATTTCACCCGCAATCCGAACGGGCATCAGATCGGAGCGTGCCTCGTAGATGGAGACAAGCTCTACGTTGGCGTCGGAGACGGTGAGATGAGCAGGCGTTCCCGCAATAAACGCTCGCTCTTCGGCAAAGTGCTGTGCCTGACGCTCGACGGTAAGCCGCATCCGGAAAATCCATTTCACGACGACAAGGGCGCTGCGTCATTGATCCACACCCTCGGGCTCCGCAACCCGTTTGGGATGGTCGAAATTGACGGGCGTATCTTCGTGGGGGACAACGGTCCAGGGGTCGACCGGATCGTCGAAGCACACAAGGGGATGGACTACCTCTATGACGGATCCGATGCATCGATCGGATTGAACGCACTCGCGGTCCTCTCCCCCGCACGCGGGATGGGACAGATGGGTTACCTCGAGCGCAATACTTCCTTCGCGCCTGCGGGACTCGGAGAGGGCTTCTTGCTCGCGCGCACGGGGCCTCCCGAGATCCTGATTGAGGGTGAGTACCCGGCTGTTACCTGGCTCGGATTCGACCCCGACCGTACCCGGGTGACGACCCCCGAGCGAACGGTGGTCGAGTACATCGGAACCGACCAACAGTGCCTCAACGCGCTGGCAGTCGGGAAAGATGAAATCTTCTTTGCGCCGCTCTTCAGCGACGGCAAACCCGGCCCGGTGTCGATCTATCGGATGCGCTACGACCCGAAGAACCCGGCACCGGAAATCTTGGGGGCTCCGCGCACGGGCCTCGCTGTCATCAAGCAACGCCGCTGCCTCGGCTGCCACAGTTTCCGGGGCAGGGGCGGCAAGCGAGCGCCTGCCCTGGATCCGAAGGATCTGATCCCGCGGCTCCACGCAAGGATCGGAACCGCTGAGTACACCCAGAAGCTCGCCAGTTGGAGCCCCGACGACGACGGATTTCGAGACGCGCGCAAGTCGGTGCTGGCTGCGGACGGCGACGAGCGCATTCGTCGTTGGATCACCGAGCACGTCATGGAGCCGCGCTTCGACTCCAAGAACGCGACCATGCCGGCCCTGGGCGTGAATCGCAGAGAGGCCGAAATGCTCGCCGCCTATCTCCTGGAGGCCTATCACTCTTCTGCGATCGTCGAGCCTGAATAGATGAAGGATTCGATCACGAGAGATTCGTCGCGCCCATTGATGACACTGTTCGGCTACCTGAGTCGAGTTTCCATGCTGCCCACGGCGGTGTTCCTCGTCGTTCCGGGCATGTTGTACTACTTCAACCGCGGTGAGTGGGGCGGTGACATGCTCCCCCTCATGTTGTCCGGCGGTGCATGGTTGTTGACCGTCGCCATTGCGGCTGCGCTCTATCCGTTTCTGGGTAGCAAGGGTCCAGTGGTCGCCAATTGCATGTTCCTGGTGGGCCTGATCATTCTTGCAAGCGATGTCTTCGCCCCGGTACAGCTGGGTGTATTGGATGGTCAAGCCCTGCGCAGTGACGAGCCCCTCCTATACACCGTGATTGAAATCGTCATCGCAGTCGTCATTACGGCGGTCTTCCTTCGAGCACTGGCCCGTGAAGCGAATTGGCCCGACCAGCTTTCGGTCATCGGATTGTTGTCGGGTCTGCTCTTGTTCTTGCTGTCGATTCAAAGTACGCAGGGGATCGGGCGGGTGGATAGGCTGCTTGATGAACAGAGTGAGCGCCCCAACGTTTATCATATTCACCTGGACGCGATGCAGACGGATTACTTCCGGCGCTATCTGAAGGCCGATGCGAGGGAAAAAGAATTCGACGGATTCGTATTGTACGAAAACAATATTTCCAATTATCCCTTCACGGGTGCCTCTGTAGCGAGCTACTTGACCGGCACAATTTATCGCCGCGGGCGCTACGACAAATGGTTGGATCGGGCGGCCGACGGGCTGCCCGCCGCGTTGCGGGGCGACGGCTACTATTTGAGTTTCTACGGAAAGAAAAGCACGATCGATACCTCGGGCTTCGATCAAGTCGATGATGCCCATGATCTGGTGAGACAGAAAACGAAAGTACGACACCCACAAATCGTCGATTTCGTCAGGTTGTGGAGCGCAAGGCTGGCGCCGAATTTCGTCACCAACAATGCACTGCTTCTCGGTATGGAGTTCGGCACGGCAGTGCAGGCATTCGTCAATGATGACGGAGGCAAAAAGGAGATCGTGCCCCTGACCATTTCCGCGGGGATCGAACCTTTTTCCGGCGTATTGATGCTGCGCAAACTCATCGACGACGAAGGTGAACGTGCAAGCCATGGCGAATACGTGCTCGCGCAGGTGTTAATTCCTCATGCTCCGTATGTCATCGGCGCGGGGTGCGAGCTTCGCGGTAAGCATGAAAATGCCAAGTGGGCCTACTACGAACAAACAATCTGTACGGGAAACTTGTTGCGAGAGCTCATCGCTCTTCTCAAGCGCCTGGATCGCTACGACAAATCAGTCATCGTTTTTCATGGGGATCACGGGGCTGGTTGGGCGGGCATGATCACTGAGGATGGGGGATTTGAGTATCCGGAAGGGACGAATGTGCAAGCCCCTCCATTCCGGAACTGGGACAAGGAGCAGGTGATTTCGCGTGCTCGCGCTTTGTTGATGGTCAAGCTCCCCGGCGCGAAGGGACCCCTGCGGTATTCCGCGTTCGATTCCCAACTTGCAGATATCTATCCGACAGTGCTGTCTGCCATTGATTTGCCTTATTCGGAAGGCGATGGAGTGGACTTGTCCGAGTCGCGGGATGAGTCAGTGCGAAGGACGAGGCACTTCTATCTATTCACACCCGAGAGGGCCGCTTTCAAGAACATGGCTGTCTATGGAGCAACGACTTTGTCGGGTGCGATTCCTCTGGCTTTGCGACGAGTGGGCAACATCTGATCCGCCCCGGCTAGCGCGAGGAGTAACACGAGACCCAATGCGCTGATCCACAGGCCGACACTGAGGGAGCCTGGCCAATACTCGAGAATGACCTCGTGATGCCCCGAACCCATCTCCAAAGCCAGGAAGAAGCCATTGGCGCGCTCGAGTTCGCGAATCTGACCGTCGACCCGCGCTCGCCAGCCCGGGTACCACAACTCGCTGATCAGCAGATAACCCCCGTCTCCGGCATCGAAGTCGAGCCGGATTCGATCGCCCGAGTGCTCGACCTCGATGGCGCGAAAGGGATCCGGGTAGATTGTCGTCCAGTCCTGGTCTTCGATCAGCACTTCGCGTCGCGGGTCAACGCTCCTGAGTTGTTCGAGCGCCTGGTCCTGATTCGCAACCTGCCGCGCTCGCGGGATCAGGCCAGCGCGGGGGAGGGCCCGGGTGTTTTCATAAAGAAGCACTTCGTTGAATTCGAACATCGCTCTTGGCAACTCAAAGAGATAGACGGATAGATCGGGGAAGCGATCGCGAAGCACGAGTCCTTCGAGTTGGATCGGGGCCACCGAGATTACCCAGCGAATGTTGAAGAGGTCCAGCGGAGTGCGGTGCCGCAGGGGAAAGGAATCGACGGTGGTCGAGGTCTTCCGGGAGGGTTCCATTCCCCCAACCCCTTCGCGGAGCAGTCGATGCGTCGAGACTGGAACCAGGGGATTGAAGCCTCGCATGCCCTCGATTCCCGCAGGCGTGATGTAGGTCACGGGCAAGGGGCTCAGATCGGCGCGAACTCTTCGATTGATCGAGAGCACGCGTTGGTGTCCGAGGGGCGCGGCCAAACGTGAAACAAGTGGGTGGTCTCCCAAGGCTTCCTCGATCGGCATGGTGTGTATCAGCGGAATGACATAGCGAGCTTGATCAATCAGGAGTCCAAAGACCAACAGTGGCGCGGCGAGGGCGGCGGGCCCCCACGCACGGATCGCAAGCGCAATGCCGGGGAGGCAAAGAGCGAGGGCGGTGAACAGGGCCGCTGGGGTCTGGACGATTGCAACCAGTACCAGCGCCGCAATCGCCGGTGTGATCGCCGCCGCCGCCAGGCCCCGTCGGATCGGAGCCCGGAGCAGGGTCTCGGTTCCCGCCGCGACCAAATAGGCGAGCGGAAAACCGATCAGGAGCAACATGCGATTCGGAAAGCGAAACAGTGAAAAGCCTGGAAGCCAATCGTGCATCAGTCGATGCAGGCCACCGGGTCCCCCGGTGGCGTACCAGAGACAGAAAATCACTGAACCGAGACAGTAGAGCAGGGCGTTACGTCGGGGGCGGTGCCACAGCGCAAAGCCACCCAGCACGAGGGCGGCGATGCCCAGGTAGATTGACGCTTCCCAATTCGGCAGGGGGCCTTGCTCTGGCAGCAACAGGTTCTGGAGCAATTCCCTTGTGATCGCGTAGTTTGCGGCGACAGAGTAGGGGATGCCCTCGCCGCGAACGTAGTAGGTCATGTGGTCGACGATGGGAAGCAGGTGTGCTGCGCAGAGCACGAGGGCGAGGCAGCCCGAACCCACAAGGACCAGCGGTGCCTTGAGTCTCGACGCATCTACCCGCTGGGTGTCTCGACTCCGCCAGAGAAGGATGCAGCCCCGCAGGCCATAGCCCAGTACCAGGAGTTGAGAATAAAGAAGCAGCTGGGGATGAAACCCCGTGATTGCAAACGCGGTCACGAGAGCAAAGCCAATACAATCTCGGGGTTCGGGGCGGCGCAGAATCCGATCGATGAAGAAACACTGCCAAGGGATCCAGGCCAGGGGAAGAAAGATGATGTGTCCTGGGACCGCGATGTGGAGCAGCCATTTTCCCGCGAATGAAAAGGTGAACGCGCCCGCGAGTCGGGCCCAGAGGTCGAAGCCGTGCCCCTTCAACCACGCGAGCATGCCCCAGCCGCCGAGAATCAAATGCAGGATGATGTTCCAGCCAAACCAAGCGTGACTTCCATCGGAAGGCGCCAGCGCGTGGAGCCAATTCATCGGATAGAAAATGCCGGCCTGGGGATCTCCGACGAGCGGCATGCCGCCAAAGGACGTGCTGTTCCAGAGCTGAGGCCGTCCGCGCTCGTGGAGTGATTCGACCTGAAGCGTGCGAAAGGGGTGATGCTGGGACAGTACGTCGGAGCGCGGGCTATAGATGACATCCGTTGGATGGAGGACGACGGGCGCAAAGACCAGTGCGACGGCAAAGAGCAGAGCGGCGTGAACGGCAAAATTCCCGCGTTTCGAGTCGGAGTCCGGTAGCGATGTGCGGGATTCCATATCGCCCAATATTGATATAGCGACCGGCTCGACGCAATTGAGTCCGACCCAGGCCACCAGCAGGCTGCTAGACGAAATAGAAAAAGGCGGGACCCATGACTGGGCCCCGCCTTTCAATTCACGCTCGGTGTTGCTTTCTTTCGCTCTAGCTACGACCGAGTTTCTTCAACGCTCCGTCGAGACCGAGCTCGAATCCTTCGAGAGTCTCCTTCAGGCACGCTTCGTCGTGGGATTCGCAGAGGAAGAAGGGTTCGCGGGAGTCGGGCTCGATCATGACTCCGTGCTCGAGCATCTCCTCGGCGAGCGCCTCGTAGAGCGTGTTGTCCGTCTTCTTCCAATCGCGATAGTCGGTCGGTTGTTCCTCGGTGAAGAAGAGACCTCCCATCGAGGCATGTCCTACGAAGACGTGCTCGATGCTCCTCGCATTCAGGATCTTGGTCATGCCTTCCTGCATCTTGAGGCCGTAGGCCTCGATGTTCGCCAGCGCGTCGGTCTCGTCGAGAATCTCGAGAGTCTTGTTCGCCGCACAGATCGATACGGAGTGCGCCGTGTAGGTGCCGCCGTGGGTGACGCCATTGCCGATCGTGCGCATGATCTCTTCTTTACCCGCCAGGACCGAGATGGGATAACCATTCGCGACGGCCTTGGCATAGGTGCAGAGATCTGCTTCCACGCCCATCCATTCCTGCACGCCACCGCGAGCGACCCGGAACCCGGTCTTTACCTCGTCGACGATCATGATGACGTCGTGGCGGGTACACAGCTCGCGTGCATCCTTCACGTACTGGGCGTTGGCGGTAATGCCACCGGCGTTGCCCAGAATGGGCTCGATCAAGAACGCGCCAATCTGGTCGCCCTTGGCCTTGAGCAGGTCTTCGAGCTTGTTGGCATCGTTCATCGGAACCATGTTCAAGAGCGCCTTGAGGTGCTGGGGAATCCCCTTTCCGGTGGGAACGACCTCCGGTTCGCCGTCTTCCTCAATTTCGAGGTACCACATCACGGAATCGAACATCCCGTGGTAGCCGCCCTCGACCATGATGTAACTATCCTTGCCCGTGTAGCCTCGTGCGGTCCGCAGTGCGGCCATCACCGCCTCGGTTCCACTCACGCAGTATCGGACCAGTTCTGCGGCGGGCACCATCTTGATGATGCGCTCGGCGACCAGGGCTTCCATCTCCGTCGCCAGGGCGAAGACGCCACCGATTTCCATTCCCTCGCGCACCGCGGCGTCGACCCGCTCGTCGGCGTAACCGAGGATGGCCGGGCCGTAGCCGAGCCGATAGTCAATGTATTGGTTGTCGTCGATATCCCAGACACGGCCGCCTTTGCCGCGCTTGATGTAAATGGTCTCGTCTTCACCCCAATAACGGAAATTGGAGGTAACCCCGAGGGGCATCGATTTGATCGCTCGTTTGAATTGTTCATTCGACTTTTTGAGCGAACGCGCCATGTAGATCTCCTTGCCCGATCAGCGGGCTGTCATGTTCTGTATTTACGTCCATTATGGATCCGGCCCGCATGTGCTGCGCAGGTGCATTATTCACACCTGTTGGCCGGTGCTCCGCTGTCTCCTCGCAGAGGAGATTCCAGGAAGCGGCGGGAGTATAGGGGGTACTGGCAGAGGCCGCCGCTACCCCGTTGGGGGGGCCTAATCGCAAGGACGCAGGTGCCGAGGCTAGGGGCCGGGGCCCCGTTCAGCTTTTTTCGGCCGTGCACTGATCAATCATTTGTGTCTGCCTGCCAAAGAACAGGAAAGTGTTCCGGGTCTTCGGACAGCCGCTGCCCAGGTTGCACGTTGGCATTCGCTTTTCCGTCTCCAAGGGGAAAATCGGGATTCGGCACATAGACGGCGGATTCATCGACGAAGCGGCAGTTGAAGCGGCGCTGCTCGGACTGCGTTGGGTTGCCTCGACTGCTGTGCAGGGTGAGGCCGTTGAAGAAAACACAGTCTCCGGGTTCTACCTCCCAGGAGAGAATCTCGTAATCCCCTGCATCGATATCGGGAATCGGATCGTAGGATTTCGGCACGACCCCTGCTGAAGCGGGATCTCGATGCGACTCGAATTCAACGGGAGGAAATCGCTTTCCCCAGCGGTGCGAGCCCGCAACCAGCCGCAGTGTCTCGTGTTCGCCGTGGGAATCGAGGGGGATCCAGGCGACCAGGATGTCCCCTTCGATTTCGTAGTACGTGAAGTCGTGGTGCCATGGGACCTTGATTTCTGAGCCCGCCTGTTTGATGAAATAACTGTCGTCAAAAAAACACACGCGTTTCGACTGCAGCAACTCGGCCGCAAGTTCCGAAAGCCTGGACGTCGCCGCGAACTCGATGTACTCCGGGATCCAACGATGGCATCCGTAGTCGAGGGTGAATACGCCTCGCCCATCCTCACCCTCGAAGCGAGAAAAGGATGTTGGCGAAGGCTCTGCGACATTTTTTTCGATACCGCGAGCCAGGAGTTCGAGTTGTTCGGGGGAGAAGACGCCTCTCAATAACGCCGCTCCGTTTTTTTGATAAAAATCTTTGATCGTCTGATCCATGAGCACGCTGGCTCCTTTCCGTTCCGCTTCTTCCACTACGAAGTTTCCATCACTTCGTGCAGCGGCGCCGGAAGCTGGGTGCGGCGTGGAAGGTCGATCAACGGTCCGTTCTTCAATACAACGTCGAGCCGCTCTCCATCGATCACGGTCCACGCCTCCTCGAGGTCGGCGTATTGGAGTTGAATGGACGCGTTGCCGATCATGCGCTCCATGCCCCAGGAATAGCTGTGGCAGGGCATCGTGCCGATCTCGACCGTTTCTCCGTCTATTGACGTGTGGAGCGTCCCATCCTCATCGGGTGGCTTGCGAGTTTCGATTGCGAAGCTCCGGAGCGCGAATCGGTGCCCACTCTCCTTCCTCTCACGCAGTGCGTCCCGGCCGACGAAGTCGGCCGCCTTCAATTTCACCAACCAGCCGAGGGCCAGCTCGTAGGGTGTGCGCTCCCTGCTCGGCGAGGGGTCGAGCTCCGTCGCGCAATCCCAGCCGGGTACAATGAAGCCTCCTTCAATTCGACACGTCTCCATCGCCGTGACGCCATAGCCCAGAATGTCGATCCCCATCTCTTTGCTCACGGACAGCAGGCCCGCTTCGAATACCCCGTAGAGATCCGGGGCGAACCAGCACTCGTAGCCGAGATCGGCGGTAAAGCCCATGCGCGAAATGCGGATGCTGCCGCTCCCCAACGGGAAGTCTTTCACGTCGAAGGGTTTTAGATGTTCGATGCCATCCATTCCCCAACGATGCAGCACGGTCGCGGAAAGGGGACCTTGGAGTGACACCCCCGCCATCGACTCCTTGCAGTCCGTGATCGTCACGTCATCCAGGCCAAGCGTCCGGCGCACAGACTCGAAGTGTGCGGTGTGATCGATTTCGGACGGCATCATGAGGTAGTCGTCATCGGCAAACTTGTAGAGGATGGCGTCGTCCTTCAGGATGCCCTTCTCGTCGCAGAGCGCGACGTAGATCCCACGCATCGAAGGGGAGTGGCTGACGGGTCGCGTGACCAGCCGATCCAGGAACTGGCCCGCATCGCCGCCACGAATGCTGTACTTGCGGATCGGTGTCACGTCGAAAATCGCACAGCTGTTCCTGATTGCCTGGTACTCCGACTCCGCGTCTCCGAAGTGATTGGGAACCAGGTAGTCGTTCCAGACGATGTAGTCCTCGCCCTCCGTATGAGTGCGGACGTAGTCATTCAAATCGGCTTCAATGTTGCGATTGAACAGGTCGTAGAACGGAAGCTTCTTCACGCTAGCCTCGAGTGCGTAATTTGTAGCTGGGGCGAGGATAGAGGATGCCTGGCTCGGCGGAAATTGAGGCCACCTGATTTATCCACCGTTGTCTGATCCCGACCGTTCCTCTTGCTGCAACTGCCACATCTTGGCGTAGTAGCCGTCTGCCCCGAGTAATTCGGCGTGCCGGCCGCGTTCGACGATGCGTCCCTCGTCCATCACGAGAATTTGATCGGCGTTCATGACGGTGGAAAGGCGATGGGCAATCACGAGGGTTGTTCGGCCGATCTGGATGCGGTCGAGTTCTGCCTGAATCGATTTTTCCGAATGTGAATCGAGCGCAGAGGTAGCTTCGTCGAAGATGAGGATAGCGGGGTTTTTCAGCAGGGCGCGTGCGATCGCCACGCGCTGCTTCTCGCCGCCGGATAACTTCAGACCCCGTTCGCCGACCTCGGCCTCGTAGCCGTCGGGCAGTGTCATGATGAAGTCGTGAATGTGAGCAGCCCGGGCGGCGTCTTCGACTTCTTTGCGGCTTGCCCCCGTTCGGCCGTAAAGAATGTTGTAGAAGATCGTGTCGTTGAACAGCACGGTATCTTGGGGAACGATCGCAATGGCGGCGCGCAGCGTCTCTTGCGTGTAATCGCGTACGTCGCGACCGTCAATCAGGATATGGCCAGAGTCGACGTCGTAGAAGCGATAAAGAAGCCGGGTCAGGGTCGATTTTCCAGAGCCCGAATGTCCGACAACTGCAATCGTGCCCCCCGATGGAATCTGAAAGTCGACGCTGTGCAAGATCTTCCGGCGCGCATCGTAACCAAAATGCACATTTTTGAAGCTGACGGTTGGGCGACCGACGTCGAGGGGAATGGCGCCTTCCTTATCTTGCACGTCCTGACGCTCATCGAGCAAGCCGAACAGGCGCTCCATGTTGGTCAGCGCCTGTTTGACTTCTCGATACACCATGCCGAGCAGGAACAAGGGTGCTGACAACTGCAGCAGATAGGCGTTGACCAGCACCAGGTCGCCGATCGTGAGTTCGCCGGCAGCCACACCTGCGGCAGCTCGCCACATCATCGCCGTGACACCAATTGCAATGAATGCGGTCTGGCCGAGGTTCAGCACGGCCAGGGATGTTTGCGCCTTGACCCGGGCGTTCTCGAGGTGGCGCAGGTTCTCGTCGTAGCGCGTGGCTTCGTGGGCCTCGTTGTTGAAGTATTTGACGGTCTCGTAGTTGAGCAGGGAGTCGACCGCGCGTTCGCTGGCGCGGGTGTCGGCTTCGACCGCGGCGCGATAAAAACGGGTGCGCCATTCGGTGATGGAAAATGTCCACAGAGAATATGCCGTGAGCGTTCCGAGCGTAATGAAGGCGAAGCCCCAGTCGTAGGCCCAGACCAGCACCGCGGTAACGAGAAACACCTCGAGCGCGGTAGGCAAAATGGTGTAGATCGTCCAATCGAGCAGGTCAGAAATGGCGGTGCCGCCGCGTTCGATATCTCGGGCAACGCCCCCAGTGCGGCGACCGAGATGAAACTTGAGACTCAAACCGTGCAGATGCCGGAATACCTGCAGCGTAATTTCTCGCGAGGCCCGCGCCATCACCCGGGCAAACACGACCTCTCGCAGCTCGGTAAAAAGCGTGACGCCGATGCGTGCAGCGCCATAGGCCAGCAGCAATGCGACCGGTAGCACCAGCAAGCTCGGTTCGACATTGAGCTGATCGACGATGCCTTTGAGTGCGAAAGGGATCAGCAGGTTGGTGAGCTTCGCAGCCAGGATCAGAAACAGGGCGAGAATGATGCGGCCAAGGTAGGGGCGCAGGTATGGGAGAATCTCCGTGACTACATGGAGATCCCCACGGGCTTCCCTGGCTCGTTCGACCGGCACGACCGATTCATCGCTTTCTGCAAGGTCGCGATCGATCATGCGCGAAGCGTAGCACCAGCCAACTCGCGGCTCTGGTTTCCCCCGTGGCGTACTACTCCAGCCAAACTCGATAGGTCTTCGGGGGGCGCTCCAGCTGAATCAATGCCTGCGGAGCGATTCCCGTGTCGCGCACCTGATCGATCAATCCGGTGAGGTCAATGTTTTCCTCGCGGATCATTTCCCGCACGTCGTCGGGAACGATGCTCTCGAGATCCAGGGCGACTTCGGCTGGGAAGATCAGTTTGACTTTCTGTTTGCCGCCATCGAGTACCTGTACGATGAGCGAACGGGCCAACGGGCGCGCGTCCCGCCCGTCGATCTTGGCCTGGATGGCCGCGGGCAGGGGTGGCGGCTCGAAGTTCGCTGCTTGCATCCGCAACGCCTCGGGTACACGCTCCTCCAACATCTCCCGCCAAGGAAGGGCGATCTTCAAGGTCGCCAACTGCTGCATCAGCCCGCCGAACGCCCGGAGCAGGAGCAAGCTGTCCATTGTCCAAGTTGGTTCGACGACGTACACTAGGCAATCTCAGGCATGAGACGACGCGCGGCAGGGGCTCCGGCCCTTGCCGCGCGTCCTTTTCTGCTGGACGGTCTTGAGCTAGCCGCGCACCACCAACGCATCGACGGCGACGCAACCCTCCGGACCTACGATCAGGGGGTTTACGTCGATCTCGCGGATGCTGTCGCCAAGGGCGAATACGAGAGCCGAGAAATGGCTGAGCGTCTCGGCCAGGGCCTTGATGTCCACCGCCGGCCGGCCCCGCGCGCCATCCAGAAGCGGGCGAATCTTCAGACGGTCAATCTCGCGCTCGGCTACGTCCACACCGAAGGGAGGCAGAATGACCCGCACATCCTTCATGATTTCGACGAAGACACCTCCGGCACCCAGCATCACGATGGGGCCGAAGTTGGAATCGCGCACCATGCCCATCACGACTTCGACACCGTCGCTCTTGATCATGGGGGTGACGAGCACACGTCCGCCCAGGCGCTTGCTCATGTCCCGGTAGACGTCAGCCAGCGCGGCCGAGTCCTGAATGTCGAGCTTGACGCCTCCCACATCCGACTTGTGCGCAATGCCCGGCATGGCGGTCTTGAGCACGACCGGATAACCCAATGCCTCGGCGCCCGCGACCGCAGATGCTTCGTCTTCGGCGATGCGGTAATTCGGTGCCGCCACGGAAAAGTCGCGCAGCAGGTCGTATCCCGCGGCTTCGTCGAGATCCTCGCCGGTCGCGAGACGCCCGCGCCAACGCTCTACGGTTTCCGGGTCGCAGGTGGGAACGGGCAGTGGCGCTGGCCGTGCCAGGCGGTCGCGGTAGGCGAAGGCGTGTTTGATGGCGTTCATCGCGTGCACGGTGCTGTCGAGCACAGGGATGCCCCTGTCGGTCAGCGCCCGGGCCATGCCCTCGTAGTCCGCTCCCGCGATGTTGGGCAACAGGATCATCGGCTTGTCGCTGCTCTCGTAGGCCGCGAGCAAAGACGCACCGTACTCGTCTTCGAGAGTGTGGTGATTCGCGAATTCGCCCGACAGTGCAGTCAAACCCGTGTCGGGGTCCTCGGACAGTGCGGTGAGGTAATGCGCCACCTCATCGTTCCATTCTTTTCCACCATTGCCCCAGGCGTCGAGGGGATTTGCGGGTTCGAGGGCGAAGAACAGACGTTCTGCGATCTTCGCCTTGGTGTCATCGCTGATTTCCGCAAAGGGAACACCGATATCGTCCGCGATGTCGACGACCAGTTCGCGTTCGCCACCAGAGTCGATCACCATCGACAATCCACCCGCCGTGACCTGCCGGTCCGCGGTGAAGAGGGAGACGGTATTCGCCATCTCATCGAGTGAATGGACCCGGACAACCCCGTAACGATCGAATACGGCTTGATAGGCGGAATCGTTCCCCACCAATGCACCCGAATGGGTCTGGGCGAAGGCTGCGGCTTTCTCCGAGCGGCCGACCTTGCACGCGATGATGGCGACTCCCATCGCGTCGGCCTTCTCCAGCGCAGCGATGAAGGCCTGGGGCTTGCGAACCGTTTCGACGAAGAGGCACACCGCACGCATGCCGTCGATTCCGAGTGCGTAGTCGAGATACTCATCCATCGTGGCGCCGATCTCCTGGCCGGCGCTCACCACGATGTTGAAGCGAACACGCGGGTGATGCAGGCCGAACTCCGCAAAGACCGAGCCCGAGTGCGTAATGAACGCGGCCTGGCCACCGGAACGGTGGTGATCGAGAACGTTGTCGAAGGTCGAATGAACGCCTTCTGCCGCGTTGATGATTCCCATGCCGTTGCCGCCACAGACGGGCATGTCCGCTTCTCGCGCCATGTCGCGCAACCGCTTCAGCATGGTTCGGTCGGGATCGTCGGGCACGTAACAGGTGTCGAAGATGACGGCCGAGCGTGCACCGGCGGCGATCGCCTGCTCGAGCTGTTGTTCGACCCGCTGGCTGGAAATGGCAAGGATCGCGAGATCGACGGGTTCGGGGATGTCCCCGATCGACGCAAAGCAATCGACGCCCTGGATGCTCTCGTACTTCGGGTTGACGGGATAGATCGCTCCGTCATAGCCGTATCGCTTGACCTGATAGATCAGGGCATGTCCGGGGGATCCGGGGGTCTCGGAGGCGCCAATGTAGGCGATCGAGCGCGGCTTCATGAGTGGGTCTAGGCGGTGAGTCGACATGCTTCAATTCCAATCAGCTGGTTCGAATGGGACGAATGGATCCGTGAAAGGCGGGGCAGAGTAACTCCTTCTACCCCCAAAACTCAAGTCCTGACGGGCCAAGGCCGGAGCTTCCCCTTACCGCAAACCCGACTCTCGGGGGAGATGCCTGTTGGTTGCTGGTAAATTGGCCGGAATTTGAGGGGTACTTCGCTCTCGGATCGCTCTCATTCCTCGAAGATGAAGTAGAACTTGCGGACGTCCTGCGTGCTGGTCCAGGAGTTCACCGCGTCCGGGAGTACCAACAAGACGTCGGGTGCCTGAAATTTGTGCTCCATCCCCGCATCGTCGGTCAGGGTCATGCCGCCTTCGAGCAGGCACATCATCTCGAAGCGGCCGAAGCGCTGCTGTTTGCGGTGCATGGGCGAGCAGGTCCAGGTGCCACTGAAGAGTCGGTCGGTGGCATCTTCGAAGTAGCTGTAGTCGTGCTGCGTGGGGGTGTCCCCTTCGAAGTTGGTCGACTTCTGCAGAGCGAGCTGCTTGAGCCCGATGCCCTCAGGCCCAGTGGGCGAGAGGCGGATTGCGCGTTCAGCAACGGGCTGGTCCGGCATCCCGTTATTCGGATCCTCGAAAATCACGTAGTACTTGCGCATGGACTCGGTCTGCTTCCAAGAGCAGGGAAGGCCCTTGGGGATGATGAATGCGTCTCCAGCGCGAAAAATTTCTTCGTGGCCACCCTGGTGGACGATGTTGACCGAGCCCTCCAGGACCAACATGAATTCATCGACAGGGTAGGGGCCGAACTTCGTCGTATGGGCCGTGCAGTGCCACACGCCTGCGACCAAGCTCTTGTCTTCCGATTCATAGTAGAGGTGCCCCATTTCGATCGGCGTGCCTGCTTCGACCTCGTCCGGCGTGGTATCGAAGATCTGCACCAGCGGTTGGTCGGCAGGGCCGTTGGGTTCGAAGCGGATGATGTTGGGGTTGCTCGCCATGGGGTCGGTTCCTCAAGGGGCTGGCAGGGGTTTGACTCGGATGTAGACCCAAACATTGCTGTGAGATCAAAGCGCTCGATCAGGCGCTCACCGGTCTGTAGCGAATGACGACTCTGCTTCCGTCTTTTGTTCCCTCGTGGAAGGGTACGCCATAGGTCTTCCAACCGGTGGTTGCATACTTCTCGCCCATATCCGCGAGACACTTCTCAATCACGGCGTCTCCCCGCGGCACAATACTGGCCTTGGCGAGAAAATGGGGCGCAGATTTGTATTTTCCGCCGGAGCGCCTCCAGTTCCCAAAGCTTCCCACCCAGATGCGTGCCGTGTCGAGTCCTTGCTTGATGGCCCGGCTGCGCCAGGCATCCAAAGGCGTAACGACGAACAGATCCTCGCCATCGGAGATGAACCAGATCTCGGCGTGGCACTTGCTCTCGCTGCCGTCAGAGCGCAAGGGCGAGACATAGATGAGGGAGCTTTCGGTAGTGGCCTGCCTGGCCGCATCGGATAGATGATATTTCCCTTCCTCGGACCAGGCGCGCTGGGCTGGCAACAGCAGCGCGCTCGAAAGCGCTGCGGCTCCGGACAGCGCTGCAGCTTCGAAAAGAAAACTTCGTCTGTTGAGTTGGAGCCATTCCCGAGTCGTCCCGGTGTGGCTCATGCTTCCTCTTCCCATTCGCGGTAGCGGGGCAGCGAGTCCGAAGTTTCGAACCACGGGATTCTCTCCGCGTGATGGACGTGAAACTGCGGAGCGAGTTTGCTGGGGTCATCGGCCGTGCCGACGAGGATTTCGACGAGCGGGCCCAATTCATCGCCGTCGCCTTCCCAGGTCAGCGAGGTTCCGCAGTCGGCGCAAAATCCGCGCGCCACACCGGGAGAAGACTCGTAGGTTGCGCGCTCGCCCTTGGGAAAGCGAACTTGATCACGCTTGAAGCCTGCCAGGGCAACGACCGGGGCTCCGGAGTGCCGGCGACAACTCTCGCAGTGACAAAAGATCACTGATATCGGATCCCCGCTGGCCTCGTAGCGAACGGCTCCGCACATGCATCCGCCCGTTATAGTGCTCTCTTCCTCGGCCATGGCGAACTCCTCTATCGTTGTCTCGATCGTCGCGCTTTTCTTCGCGCGAGTAGAATGCTCAGCCCTGTGGGTTGCTGAGATCCATCGCCTTGGCAAGTTCTTCCCGCATCGACGTGATGGTGGCTCGGTAGTCGTCGCTTCCGAAGATCGCCGAACCCGCGACGAACGTATCCACCCCCGCTTCGGCGATCTCTCGGATGTTTTCGACTTTGACTCCGCCGTCGATCTCCAAACGGATGTCGCGGCCGCTCTCGTCGATGATCCGCCGGGCCTCGCGTGCCTTGTCGAGCACGTAGGGAATGAAACTCTGCCCGCCAAAGCCAGGGTTCACAGACATGAGGAGTACCATGTCCAGCTTGTCGATGGCATACCGCAGGCTCTCGAGCGAGGTTGCGGGATTGAAGACCAGCCCGGCCTTGCAGCCCAGGCCCTGGACGAGTTGAAGGGACCGGTCCACGTGCTCTGAGGCTTCGGGGTGAAACGTAATGTAGCTGGCGCCGGCATTCGCGAAGTCGGCGATGATGCGGTCGACTGGCTTCACCATGAGATGGACGTCGATCGGTGCCGTGATCCCGTGCGTGCGCAACGCTTCGCAGACGACGGGCCCAATGGTCAGATTCGGCACATAGTGATTGTCCATCACGTCGAAGTGGACAACATCAGCCCCAGCGGCCAACACGTTGTCCACATCCTCGCCGAGGCTGGCGAAGTTCGCCGACAGAATGGAAGGTGCGATCCAATAGTCCGCCATGCCTCTCTCCTCTTGCGGTTTCAATTCGTTGCGGTGGCAGATGACAGTACCCGTTTTTTGGCAGGCGGGACTTCCCCCGAATCCGTGGGTCCAATTCACCTCATCTATTAACCCTATGCAAATCCGTTTCAAGTGTCGAACTTCGCCCCAGAAACCCCGGAGACCGCAGCTCTGCCTCAAGCCAGCGTTCTTCGGTGTCGATGCCTATGCGACGCCATATCGAACCATTCGAGACATTGAGTCTCGCAGAATTCGACTTCCACGATCGGAGCCAACCATGATCGCATCCGTTGCGTATCGAAGTGATAAACCCGGAGCCCGAACTGCTCAGTCTTCCCCAGTTTGGTCAGCCCGCGCTACACTGGTCCTTGGACTGATGTTGACGTTGCACGTATTCCCGGCCCGCGCGACCGCGGACGATGTCGTCGATGATCTCCTCGGAAAATCTATCGAAGAACTCCTCAACCTCGAGGTGCCGACCGTATACAGCGCCTCGAAGCGAGAGCAGAGCATTACCAACGCTCCCGCATCCGTCACCATCGTTACTGCCGACGAGATTGCCAAGTTCGGCTACCGAAATCTGGCCGACGTGCTCGGGAGCATACGCGGGGTTCACGTCATCTACGACCGGAACTATCACCACATCGGCTTGCAGGGATTCAATCGGCCAGGGGACTACGACTCTCGCATCCTCAAGCTGATCGACGGGCAGCGGGTGAACGAGAACGTCTATGGCAGTGGTCAAAGTGGTACGGATTCTCTTATCGACCTCGACATCATTGAGAGAATCGAGTTCGTCCGGGGACCGGGATCAGCGCTCTATGGCACAAGTGCGTTCTTCGGGACGATCAACATCATTACCCGCAATGCGGAATCTATTGACGGAGTCGAAGCCTCGGTTGGATATGGAAGCGACGACTCCTATCACACCCGCCTTGCGTACGGGAACACCTTTGACAACGGCATCTCCGCGGTGGTCTCGGGCTCATTCTTCGATGACCCGGGTGCGAAGCGACTTTTTTACGAGGAATTCGACGATCCTTCAACGAACAACGGAATCGCCGTCAAAGCAGACGGCGACCGCGCCGGTCGATTCTTCAGCAATTTCTCCTATGGTGACTTCAATCTCCAGGCAGCATTTTCCCAGCGTCGAAAGGTAGTCCCGACTGCCGCCTTCTTCACCATCTTCAACACCCGGGACACCTGGACCCAGGACGAGCAGGCGTTGTTGTCGCTCAGCTACTCGAAGGACGTTCTCACCGATGCCGTCGTGAATGGGCGTGCGTACTTCTCTCACTACGCATACAAGGGCGAATACCTGTATGACTACAGGCTTCTTCCGAGCGACCCGCCCGACATCGTATCGAACCAGGATTTTGCAACCGGGCAGGTGATCGGTGGAGAGATGCATGGAACCAAAACGATCTTCGACCGCCACTACGTGTCCGTGGGCGGTGAGTTCCGCGGCAACTTCAGACAGGATCAGGTCAACTACGAGGGCGATCCGAAGTTTTACTACATCAACTCGAAGAAGAGTACCGTGGAAGGGGGCTTGTACTTCCAGGGTGAGTTTGCGCTTCACGAAAACGTGATGTTCACGGGCGGCCTTCGCTACGACCACTTCGAGGCCTTCGGCGGAACCTGGAACCCGAGAGTTGCGCTGGTTATATCACCCGTCGAAACGAGTACTCTCAAGTTGGTCTACGGTCGCGCGTATCGTGCGCCCAGTGCCTACGAACTCTACTATGAATATGATGACGGTTTTACCTCGGTCTTGAGGAATCCGGATCTCTCCGAAGAAACGGTCTCGACGTATGAGATAATCGCAGAGCACTTCTTCACGGATCGACTCTACGGGACTGTCTCCTCCTACTATTACGAAGTCAAGGACCTGATTTCGTTTGTCGACATCGGCGGCTCGGTCAGCCAGTTTCAAAATCGCGGCAAGACCACGGCGATCGGGATGTCTACCGAGCTCAGCTACTCGACACCCGACGGATTCCTGGCAAGAGGAAGCTACGCCTATCAAAGAACAAAAGACCACGCCACCGGAACACGGCTGACCAATTCACCGCTGCATCTCGCGAAGTTCAACCTCAGCGTTCCGTTCTTCGACCAGCTTTTCAACGTCGGATTTGAGGCTCAGTACACGGCCTCAATGACCGCGGCACTCGGAAACCATGTAGATGACTTCTGGGTTACGAATCTCACCGTGTTGACTAACAAGTTGTATCGAAATCTCGAGTTGTCGGCATCCATCTACAATCTTGCAGACACCTCCTACGGTCATCCAGGAACCTTGGATCATGTCCAGGGTGTCATCCCGCAAGACGGTCGAACTTTCCGTCTGAAAGCAACATACCGGTTTTAATTGCTCCCGCACCTCGTGGATTCGGAGAACTTTGAGTTGAGACTCTTTCATATAGCGCCTGTCGGACTGCTGCGATTCGTCGCAGTGCTGTGCTGTATGGCGCTGCCAGGTCATGTCGCCGCCGGTACGGCCGAGCTGAACAGGGGGCAGATCAACGCCGCATTCGTCGCGAAGTTTGCCAACTATGTTCATTGGCGGTCCGATCCCGGAGCATTGATCTCGGTTTGTGTCGTCGGACAGGACGATCTCACAGCGGCGATCTCGATCATCGAAGGCGCAGCCGTAGGGGAGCGGAACATCCGCGTCGCAACCGATGTCGCAATCGGGGATCTAGGCAAGTGCCAAATCGTGGTGGTGGGAAGTTCGTTTCGAAAATCGATGCCCGGAATTTTGGCCGCCCTTTCAGCTGGAGACGCATTGACGGTCTCGCTCATGCCTTCTTTTCTCGAGGAGGGCGGCATGGTCGGACTGATCGAGGAAAACAACCGGGTCCGATTCGAGATCCACTGGTCTCGCGTCAAACGGCACGGCCTGTCGATCAGTTCCCGGCTCCTCAGACTTGCTGCGAAAATCGTCGAGGACGACAGCGCAGCCCCCTGACAAGCGTTTCTGGCGAGACCTTCAAAGGCCCCCAATCGGGGGAGCAGAGGCTCCAGACCGGGCCGAGAGCGGTTCCCTGAGGCGGGGGTGCCAACAAAACCTGAAAAGGGTTGGATTTTCTTTGCCATAAATCCATGCGCAAAACCACATCACTCCGGAGCAACTGCTGCTCGAATCTGGAGAGGTTTTCATGTGGAGTGCTGTCGTCGGGATCGCTCGATCCCGGCATATTTCTGCCCTGGTCATCCTGTGGGTTGCTTTAATGGTGTCTGGCACCGCTGCCGCGGTGAGTTTTGATCTCAACACCGAGTTCGATACCGGTGTCACTGGGCCGTATGCCACGGTAGAGATATCCGAGAACGACGGCGCATTGGATTTCTTGATCTCACTCAATCTCGATGAACTGGGGCCGGCCGCCGATCTGCAGACATTCTATTTCAATTTCGCGGACGACTTCGTGGGACCTGCGATCAGCGATACGAACGCGCCGAATACCGAGTACGTTCTCGTCGCCGATCCTGAGGTGACTGGCGGTGCTGGGAGTTCCTTCGATTGGGCTGTGGAGTTCGGCAACGGTGCCGGCGAGATGGGGAATGACACGCTCCAGGTAGCGAGCTTCACCCTCTCGGCGTTCGGGGATTTGTCGGTCACGCATCTACTGAAAATGTCGTCGACCGCCGGAGGAGCGCTTCAGGTTCAAATGGCGGCGCACATCCAGGGGACCAGCCTTGTGACGGGTGCGTCGTCCGAGACAATCGGTGGCGTGGTTCCCGAACCATCTACGGCCGTACTCGTCGGCCTTGGGATTGCGGTGCTCGCAATCGTCAGACGGGACACGCGCCGAGCCCGAGCATAAGCTCGCGTGCGATATCCGTTGCGTTCCGGTCGACAAAATCGAACGCCATTGGACGCCTCTCCCGATGGCCTCTAGAAAGCGTCCCGACGAACCGATATGGGCAGGACACTGATGACCGGGACGTTTTACCTCCCCCCCTTGAGGATTGAGAAATGAACCGGTCGACCGGCAGCGCCCGCGTCTATTCCGAATCCGATCGAGGTGCTGAGCAAAGCCCCGGCGAGACCCTCGCGCTGCTGAAGCGAGAAAATCCGCTCTTCCAGCTGCGCAGCCAAACCCAGGAGCTGGACAGCAGTGAGCGGTTGTTTCGCGACGGGGGCGGGATGGAGACGGGACAATATGCCCGCGCCTCCGCGGCACTCCCCTCCGACAGTCTGGAGGCGGTGAGCCAGCTGCTGCGCCCCGAACACACCACCCTCGAGATTGGCGGCGGCCACTCGACCGTGGTCTTCGCTGCGGCAGTCGCCAAGCACTACTGCATCAATCCCGATCGCACGGCCAATCAGCTGGTGCGCGAATTCCTCGAAAATCACGATCTCTGGCGAGACAATGTGGAGTTTCTCGGCGAATCCTCAGACGTCGCGCTGCCATCTCTCGTGCCCGACGCTCCCGTCGACGTGGCCCTGATGGACGGCAATCACAGCTTTCCATTTCCGATGCTCGACTTTCACTTCATCGACCGTCATCTGCGCGCGGGCAGCATATTGGTGATCGACAACGTCGAGATCAACAGCGTGCGCATGCTGGCAGATTTTCTCAGCATGGAGCCGGCCTATCGTCTGGTCAGCAAGGTGCGCGACAGTCCCCACTACGATTGTTACACCTACGAGAAGGTTCTGGATCAGGTTGTCTGCGGTTGGAGCGACCAGGGGATCAATCAAGGCCGCTTGCGCGATCTCAGTCTCGATATCAAAGTCGCCCGATTCTTGCAGCCCCTGCGCCTGCTGAAACGCAGACTCGTCGGCTGATCAGTCCACCTTGCTGGGAGTGAACTCGCAGCGCATTTCCTTGATGCCGTGAATGAAGTTCGACTGCAGCCTCTTGGGTTCTCCCAGGACGTGGATGTCCGGCATGCAGCGAAAGAGCTCGCGGAACATGATGGTCACTTCGCGGCGTGCGAGATGTGCGCCGAGGCAGAAGTGGGGGCCGGGTCCGCCAAAGGCAATATGGGGATTCGGATTGCGCTGGAGATCGAAACGATAGGGATCATCGAAGACCTCTTCGTCGCGATTGGCCGAGTTGTACCACAGGACCACTTTCTCTCCCTCCCGGATCTTCTGGCCTCGGATCTCCGTGTCCTGGGCCGCAGTGCGACGAAAATGTATTACCGGGGTAGCCCAGCGAATGATTTCGTCTGCCGCCGTAGGGGCGAGCCCCTCGAAGTCGTTCTTCCATGACTCCCGTTGCTCGGGATGTTCATCCAGGGCAATCAGGCCGTGACAGATGGCGTTGCGCGTCGTCTCATTGCCCGCCACCGAAAGCAGGATGAAGAACGAGACGAGTTCCTCGTCGGACATAGTCTCTCCGTCGATCTCGGCATTTACCAGTGCGGAGGTGAGGTCATCGGTCGGATCCGTCCGGCGTTTCTTCGCGATCTCTTTGCAAAGTTCGCCGATCGAAGTCACGGCGGTCATCAGTCGGGGGAGCATCTGGCTGAGGTCGCTCACGAAGTCCGGGTCTCCACTTCCGGCACCGACGATGACGTTGGCCTGCTCCGAGACGAAGTCGTACTGGCTTTCGGGGATCCCCATCATGTCGCAGATGATCACCAGGGGAAGGCGCCCGGCGATCTCGCTCACGAACTCGCACTCGCCCTTTTCGGAGACGTTGCGCATGATGGTGTGAACGGCTCGTTCCACACTCGCCTCGGCCCGCGCAATCATGGCGGGGGTAAAGCCTCGAGAAATGATCTTGCGCAACCGCGTGTGACGGGGTTTGTCCATGTTGATGAGGCTGCCCATGAACTCGAGCAATTGTTCCGGCATGTCGCCGATGGTGCTGCCCTTGCCCGAAATGAAGAGCTCGGGGTTGCGGCTCACGTGAAGGATGTCCTCGTGCTTGACGATGGCCCAGAAGCCCGGGCCCTTCGGCATGAGCATGTCCGCGGGTAATTCCAACTCCTGGTGAAACGAAATCGGCAGCTCGCGGCGCAGGGAACGAAAACCACCCTCGCGTTCTTCGAGAGGGCGCACCCAGAATGAAGGGTCACTGAGCACAATTTCTTTCGGAGAAATTACTTCTCGGGGGATCATGGGGTGAACTCCTTTCACGAAATGTAATGCAGTTCCTTCGCCGCGGCAGTCAGCTCGTCGCGGAACTTCGGATGAGCCAGGCCGATGATTGCGGTGGCGCGCTCGCGCAGAGACTTTCCCTTGAGATTCGTTGCCCCGTATTCGGAGACGAGCCAGTGCACCTCGCAGCGGGGGGTGGTTACGACTGCGCCCGGCGTGAGCATCGGGACGACGCGAGAGACCTGGCCGCTCTTTGCCGTCGAGTAGAAGGCGATGATCGACTTGCCACCCTTGGAATCGAATGCGCCCCGGGCGTAGTCGTGTTGGCCGCCGGTGCCGCTCCACTGCCGGGGACCCATCGACTCCGAACAGCACTGCCCGGTGAGGTCGATCTCGATCGTGGAGTTCACCGACACGAGATTGTCGTTCTTTGCGATGTTTGGGGGGTAGTTCACATACGAAACGGGGTGTGCCTCGATGTGCGGGTTGTCGTCCACGAAGTCGTACATGCGCTGGGAACCCGCGGCAAAGGTAAATATTGCTTTCCCCGGATGGAAGGTCTTCTTGGATCCGTTTGCGACGCCCGACTCGATCAGGTCGACCATCGCGTCGACGAACATCTCAGTGTGAATGCCGAGATCCTCGTGGTCGAGCAAGCTCTTCGCGACCGCGCTCGGTACACCTCCGATGCCGAGCTGGATGCAGGCGCCGTTCGGAATCATCGCGGAAATCATCTCGCCCATCGCCTTGTCTTCCTCGCGGTCCGGGGCGACGGGCAATTCGGTCAGCGGCGTATCGTATTCGACGATTGCGTCTACCTCGGAGACATGAACCCAACCTGTGCCGTGTACCCGCGGCATATGTCGGTTGACCTCTGCGACGACGTATTTCGCCTTGGCGATGGCGGCGACGGCAGTGTCAATGCTGACACCGAGGCTCATGTAACCGTTCTTGTCGACGGGAGATACGACGACGACGGCAACGTCGATGTCCAGAAACTCGGTGAAGATACGCGGGAGCTGGTGGAAGAAAGCGGGCATGAAATCGGACTCTCCGCCCTGGACCAGGCCGCGATCGATGCCCGAGGTAAACAGCGATTTCCACTTGATGACGTCACGCACCTCGGGCGCGAGAATCGTTCGGGCACTCGTGGCCATGGGCAGCAGGGCCATCATGGTGATTCCGTCGCGAAATCCGCCATTGCGGGCGCGCTGGGCGATGGCTTCCAACATCGCCTGGGGTTCCCCGATGGTATTGCCCTGGGCAATCAGTGCGCCGTCCGGGATCCCTGCGGCGGCCTCCTCGGCCGTCATCAACTTCGATCGGTACTGGGCTTGCGCGTCGGCCACCTCGAAGCTCTCCTTGTCTACTGCTGGCTGAAACCCACGTGCCGCCCAACCTGGGCAGGCGGTGCTTCCTCAGTGTGCGCGTTGAGCAAGCGCGCCAGGCATTCCTGCACCGAAGTCGCCATCGGCGCGGCCCGTCGGGTCAGTTGGCTCACGTGCAGGCTCATCAGCTCGTTGGTCGCCGCCACATAGCCTTCCTCCGCATGCCGCATGGTATGAATGTAGTGAATGCGCTTCTCATCAAAGCCGAGCAGTTGCGTGGAGAACGCCAATGGATCGCCCTCACGTACCTCGTGCAGATAATTCACGTGAGCCTCCAGGGTGAAGGTCGTGATCTTATGCTTCTGCTTGTGCGCGGCGTCGATACCAATGTGGGCGAGCCACGAATCCGTTGCGAAGTCGAAGACGACGACGTAGTACCCCATGTTGAGGTGCCGGTTCTCGTCGATCCACTCGGGGAGGACGCGATCGCGATACTCGTCGAAGACAGGTGCCATGGACTAAAAATAACGCTTTCCGAAGGTGTTGTCGGGAAGTCCGTGATTCTCGCTAGCAGCCTGTTGAAGAATCCTGACCGAGCCAGGTGCGGTAATCTCAACGACGAAGTCTGAGTTGGGCATCTCGGCGAATCTCTCGCCCGACAAGACCCGGTACGTCGCAGCACTTCAATGCAGCTCGAAAGAAAGCAAAGAAGGAGTAGTGGATGCGCCCCCTCAGTGGAGTTCGTGTCGTCGATCTGGCGGACGAGAAAGGCGAACTTTGTGGCCGTATCCTGGCCGACCTCGGTGCCGAAGTCATTCGCGTAGAGCCGCCGGAGGGCGCATTCTCCCGGACCCTCTCGCCGTTTGCGCCGGACGGGACGAGCCTCTACTTCGCGGTTCGCAACATGGGCAAGCGCGGTGTGGTCATCGACCTCGATACCGAGTCCGGACGCGAACGGCTCGATGCGCTGGTGAGCGAGGCGGACGTACTGGTCGAATCATCGCACCCCGGAACCCAGAAGCGCCTGGGGCTCGACGCCGAAACCCTGCGAGCGCGGTATCCGCAGCTGATCGTGACCTCGATCAGTGACTTCGGGCAGGATGGTCCCTACGCGGACTACCAGGGCACGAACATGGTCGGCGTTGCGATGGGCGGCATGCTGCACCGGGCGGGTATCGCGGCAAAGCCGCCGGTCATGATCCCCGGAAATCTCGCCTACGACGTGGCTGGGATCGCCGGTGCGTTCGGCAGCCTGCTGGCGTTCTACAAGCGCATCCACACCGGGGTTGGACAGCACGTCGACGTCTCGACCATGGACGCGGTTGCAGGTCTCACGGACTGGTCACTGCCCAACTACTCGCTGAATCCCGACCTCGGGCACCGCTCGGGCTCGGGGATCTACACCCTGTATCGCTGCGCGAACGGGTTCATTCGGATGATTATTCTCGTACCGAAGCATTGGCGGGGCTTGCTTGCATGGGTGGGCGAGCCCGAAGAATTGATGGATCCGAAGTATGATCAGTTCATCAACCGCCTGATCGATCTCCCCAAGATCGTGGCCGTTCTCGAACGCTTCTTCGCGGACAAGGACAAAGTAGACATTGCTCGCGAGGCCCAGCGTCGAGGCATTCCAGCGACGCCACTGCTTCTGCCCGACGAAGTGATCGAAAACGAGCACACCCGGGGACGCGAGACTTTTCGCATGCTTCCGGTTGCGCCCGGAATCGAAGCCAAGGTCGCTTCTGGTTTCGTCACGATCGACGGCGAGCGCGCGGGGCCACGGACGGGCCCGCCGGAACTCGGCGAACTCGGAGCGGGCGGCTGGTCGAACGTGGAAGATCGCGCCGCCATCGCAAAGCTGTTGGAGCGCGCTCCGAACCCGCCGGAAGACGGTTATCCGCTCAGAGGTCTGCGGGTCATCGACTTCGGGGTTGGTGCGGTAGGTGTCGAGACCGGTCGTTTGTTTGCCGAGTACGGCGCAGAGGTGATCAAGGTTGAGTCGAGTGACGCACCCGACTTCATCCGGGTGATCATGGGCAGCTACATGAATCCATCGTTTCTTTCTTCAAGTCGGAGCAAGAAGAGCTTCGGAGTGGACATCACCGGGGAGAAGGGCAGGGAGCTGGTTCGTCAGCTGATTCGGGACGCCGACGTCTTCATTGAGAACAACGCAACCGGCACGATGGAGAAACTCGGTTTCGGCGTCGAGCAGCTGCGCGAAATGAATCCCCGCATCGTCAGTTTTTCGAGTCAGAGCCTCGGCACCTACGGACCCTGGAAGAACTGGATTGGTTACGGACCGAACACCCATCCCGTGAGCGGGCTGCAATACCTGTGGAACTACCCCGAAGACGCGGAGAGTCCCGCGGGCTCGACCGCCGTGCACCCGGACCACCTGGTCGGGCGGATCGGTATTTTGAGCTTGCTCGCCGGGTTGATCGCGCGCGAGCACACTGGGCGCGGGAGTCATCACGACGCGGCTCAATTCGAAACGCCCATTGGCTTGATGGCAGACCTGTTTGCACAGGAGAGCCTCGATCCCGGTAGCGCAAAGCCCCTCGGTAATGCGAGCGATCGAGGTACGCCGTGGGGTTGCTACCCGTGCGAAGGCGAAGACGAGTGGTGCGTGATCAACGTGCGATCCGACGCCGAGTGGCAGCGGCTGAAGAAGGCGATCGGTGATCCCGACTGGACCGCCACTCTGGCTTTCGACGCGCAAGAAGGACGGTTCGCTGCACGCGATGAAATCGACAGCGCCCTCTGCGAATGGACTCGAGGACGCACCCCGCGCGCGGTCATGGAGACCCTGCAGAGCGTGAGTGTGCCGGCCGGGATCGTGGCCCACCCGGAACACCACATGTCCGATCCACAACTCACGCATCGCGGTTATCCAAAGCTCGTCATCCAGCCGGACTTCGAAGCCATCCTGCTGGAAGGCCCACTCTTCCTGGGCAGCGACCTGCCCGAAGTGATCATCAAGCCCGCACCCATGCTCGGCGAGCACACACGAGAAATTGCAGAGCGCGTGCTCGGCCTGTCGCAAACCGAGATCGAGGCGTTGATACAGGAAGGAGTGCTCGAGGACCCGCCGAAGGAGTTCAAGCTCCTCTAGCTCGAGCTTGGATGCTCTTCATCCGGCAATGTCGCGGAGGCGTCCTGCTGCTGAGCGGAGTCCGGATTCTCGAGGGTATGGATTCGCGTCAACTGATCCACTGCGAGCACGATCAAGTCCCAGTGCTCAGTCAAAAGGTTCGATGGATTTTCCACCGCTGTGCGAAGAACCCGCTCCACCATCGCAAGCGAGCTCGAGATCTCGTCGTGACCAAACGAGCCTGCCGTTCCCACCAGGGAGTGAACGATCCGGATCGCCTCGAGTAGAACGATCTCGTTGTTGGAATTGTGATGCGCTGCCTCGATGGAACGGCGAACCTCATCGATCCGTTGCTGCAGGGCTGCTTCGAAGTCATCGAGTTTTTCTTGCAGGGCTCGTTCGAAGGCTTCGTTGCCCTCATCGGGCCTCCCCGACTTGCCACCGATCAGAGTCACATTGCTCAGGTCGTGCTTTATGAATACCTCGGCGATCTCCTCGGCAAGGAGATCCGATGTGATCTGCTTTGGCAGGACCTTGTCGACTTGTAGTTCGTATTTGAGGGTTTGGTATGTGGTGGCATCCCGAAAGAAACTCGAAACGTAGATGATCGGAATCTCGGGTCGGCTCACCCGGACCCAGCGAATGAAGTCGATGCCCGTGCCATCCGGAAGCAGTCCGTCGACCATCAGCATGTCATAGTGTTTCTCGGTGAAAGACTGCTTTGCCTCTTTGATACATGAAACCACCTCAGTCTCGACACCACTGCCCTCCAGAATCTCCCGGACCACCGCCTGGAAATGTCGGTCGTCCTCGAGCAATAGAACCGAGTGGACAGTGTCTGTTGCTTCGAGCATTTAGATCGCTTCCGTGATTCGCCGGAGCTGCGTTGGAAAGTCCCGCAGCTCTATTGGTTTCTGGATGATGCCCGCCGGCTCGAGCACCTTTGGATCAGCCAACTCTTTGTCTCCGGTGAGAGCCGTGATGAAGATGATCGGCACGTCGTCTGTTGCCGGGAGCGCCCGCATCTTCGAGAAAATTTCGGGCCCAGTCATCTCGGGGATGTTCACATCCAGCACGATGACATCGGGCCGACGAACTTCGAGCATCGCCAGAGCCTGAACCCCCGTGGCTGCCAGGTCGACACTCCAACCGCCAATCTTTTGGACCGAGAGTGCATAGAGATCACGCTGCTCGTCGTCGTCTTCGACGATCAGGATGTGTTCGATCTTCATCGCCCTGATTGATCGGGTAAATCCCAATCCTTCTGAAGAGTTCGAGATCCCGAGGCGACGCACATCTCCCCAGTGATCAAATTCTCGTCCTCGTTAATGGAAAGTACTGAGAAATTCGCGGCACACACCGCGTCGTGGGCGGTTGAACCGGGAGCGCCTTCGGGGACGCCTGGGCGAGCGCATCCTCAAGTACATCTAGAATTGCACCGAGACGCCCCTTGAGTGTTGAACAATCGAATGTGGAAAGGAGCTGGTTGCGTGCGTACCCCAGAGGTCGAGCCCAATCGTCGTATCCTCGTCGTAGACGACAGGCAGGAAATCCATTCGGACTTTCGCCGACTCCTCATGCCCAAGGTCGAGTCTGACGAGTTCGCACAGCTGCTGAGCCTGGACTCCAACGAATCGAGTCCGCGACATCATGAGATACGATTCGAAGTCGATTCCGCACTACAGGGACCGATCGCACTGCAGATGGTGCAGAGCGCGGTTGTCGAAGAGCGACCGTATGCGGTCGCCTTTGTAGATATGAGCATGTCTCCAGGCTGGGACGGCCTCGAAACCGTGCAACGAATTTGGCAGGTCGATCCGATGCTGCAAATCGTGTTCTGCGCGGCATTCTTTGATCATTCCCATGAACGTCTCCTGAATGAACTGGGTCGGATGGACCAGTTTTTGATTCTCCAAAAGCCCTTCGGTACTGCCGAGTTGGTACAGCTCGCCTGTTCGCTGAGCGAAAGATGGCGGCTCGCGGTGGAAACCCGACTAAAAATGGAAGATCTCGAAAAGGTCGTTGCGGAATTGTCCTGCCGAATCAGCCGTCTCGAAAACTCGCAATCCGAATTGAGAGAATCTGCGCACCAGCCGTCACGCCATCTGCAGGAGCAGCTGCGCGGGATGAGTGTCTTTAGTCGACTGCAAAATCGCGGGGACGCGGATATATCCATCGCCCCGGCCCCTCGCGCCATGTTCGACTGCCGCAATCTCGCATCAGTCGTTCTGGAGAACGCGGGATCGATGGCGATCCGCGACATCAGCACGAGTGGCATCGGGATCATTGTTCCATCGAAATCTGAGAAGAAACTGATCGATAGCGAAACTGAGCTCACGATCTGGTTGACCGATGATTCTCCGATCCACGTGAAAGGAATCATCCGACATCTCGCGGACCTGAATGATCTGGAGGCCTGCGCGGGATTCCAGTTCTTGGATCTGGGAACTGAGAATTATTGCCAGATTCGAGACTACGTCGAGCGCGAGCTCGTGCACTAGTTTCCAGGCGCGCGGCAACCGCGAGGGGTGTGCGGGCCACTGCGATGGATCCGACCCAGGGGTCTATCGTCTGCGGCGTCCTAGAGCTGAGGCGTCTGTTCCCGCCGAATCGGGTCGCCGTTCGGTCCCATCGTGAAGATATCGTCCCACGTGTAATCGCGTGCGGACTGTCGATTCTCGTTTCGAGTCGTATCAAATAGCATCGAGCAGCCGTGGCAAAACGATTCCTTGGCATCGCTCGATTCGTTCATCGCCTTCTCCGGGTTGTTGACCATCGCGCGCATGGTTTCGTACTTGGGAGATTTCCAGATTTCCTTGAGGGACGATTCGAATACATTGCCCACTACCCGCTTGTCTCCGTCGGGTGTGTACTGCTCGCCTTCACGATTCCAGCAGCAAGGGATCACATCGCCATTGCTCTTGACCAGCGTATTGAAGTGCGGCCATGTGCAAAGAGGAGGAGCGTTCTTCTCGGGTTTCTTCGGTTCATTGACCGTAAAACGATCGGGGCCGAGATCCGTATAGTTATGGAAATTGCCCCAGAAGCTGGAGAACTGGTCGACGCCGATCTCCTCACAGAACTGCTCGGCGGCCTCCAGATCATCCACGTTGTGTTGGAATATGATGTACTGCACCTCGATGACCGGAAATTTGAGCTTGAGCTCTCGCTTGACCGCACAGAGGCGCTTCAGGTTGTGCATGGTCGTCTCGAGGTTGGCGCCTACCCGCGTCAGTTCATACGTCTCTTGCGTCATGCCATCGAGATCGGCAGTAAATTCCGTAATTCCGCACGTCGCCAGGCGGCGGATGCGCTCGTCGGTCATGCGGAAGCTGAAGTTGGTTCCGACGTGCACGCCCAGCCCGGCGTCGCTGGCAATGCGACACATCTCTTCGAGCTGGGGATGCGCGAGTGGATCCCCGAGGTAGTAGAGCGAGACCGCGCTAGTCGTTGCCTTGATCTGATCGATCAGCTGGGTGAAGTGCGGGATGTCCATCTTGTGTTTGTTCGACAGGTCCTGCTTCTGCAGCACGGGATCTTCACCGGCAAAGCCATGAACGCATGATGGACAGCGCAGGTTGCAGGCCGGCGAGATGTCGATCTTCACGATCACCGGCATGTTGTATGCCTTCTCGGACTTCAAATAGAATTGCGCACCGGAGATGGCCAGGTTGATGGCTTTGCGCAGCGTCAGTCCGTGCCAAAACCAGCTGATCTTCCTCATGACGATTTTGAACACGCCGGACCCAAGCCCGCTCGCAGTTGTGATTATTCGCACCCGGATCTACTCCTAAATTCGCTGCTCCAGCACCGCTATCAGCAGAAACCTCGCCTGTCGATTCTCTCATTCTATGTCCAAATTTGTCAAGAAATTTTCGTTCGATAACAGAGTTCGACAAGTAGAGAGTGACATTTTCGGCAGATTTGGTGACGAAATTTAGTCCCGAGAATCACGAATCCGATGCGGTCTCGTTTAGATACAACATATAGAGTGTAATTAGAGTTTGTTAATAAACGGCTTAGTCATACAAATTGAAAATGCATTTAAAGCCAATTTTTTGTTCCGTGGACCGTGTCTGCGTGCTGACGGCTCGATCTCTCGGTGAGAGCCATCTCTCTCCCGAAAATTTCTGCCGCCGAACGGTTCTCAAAATTCCAGTCTGAAGAATTGAGTGAAACCACACTGCAGATTGAAAGTGGGTTTGGTCCCATCATTCAGAGAATGTTCGCAGTGAAAAGACCCCGTTCGAGAACATTCCGTGTGAGTAGTTGCAGGTCGGCTGCGGTCGCAGTGCGACAGTAATGCAGAATACTTGCGTATGAGAACGTTGGCATCGTGATTGCACTAGCTAACGGTGGGCGTGTTCGATGCTTCCGGATAGACACGACAAACTTGGAGTCAGCGCGTTCGAATGAATCACCGCGTTCGATGTGCGGGGGCTAGAAAATACACGGAAGGAGCTTTCGACAATGGGGCTTCGAGTCAACAACAATATTTCAGCGGTCAATGCGCAACGAAATCTCGCAAACACGACCGCTCGGCTCAGTAAGTCGCTACAGCGTCTCTCGTCGGGTCTTCGGATCACGCGGCGGGCCTTGCGATATCGGAAAGCTTTCGCTCAGAGCTGCGGAGTCTCGGGCAGGTGCAACGAAACGCAAACGACGCAATTTCACTCATTCAGATCGCAGAGGGCGCACTCAATGAAACGAGTGGCATTCTGATTCGTATGCGAGAGCTCTCGATCCAGGCGGCCAATGGCACCCTGGGGAGCAGCGAGAGAACCGCGATCAACGACGAGTTTCAGGATCTCGCCAGCGAGATTACGCGGATCGCACGAGTCACACAATTCAACGGCCGGGTATTGTTGAACGGAGGTTCCGCGATTGAATTCCAGATTGGCACTGCAAATACCAGCAGTGACCGCATCGCGGTGAGTAGTGTCGATGCCACAGCCTCGGCCATCGGATTGGACAATCTGGCAGTCAGCAGCGCCACCGGGGCCCAGAACGCACTCGAAGTCCTCGATAGCGCCATCAGCAATGTGGCCAGTCTGCGCGCCACCTTTGGTACCGCGCTCAATCGCATGGAAAGTACGATTCGCTCGATCGCGATCGCATACGAAAATACCTCCTCCGCCGAATCCCGCATTCGAGACGTGGACTTTGCCGTGGAGACCGCCGAGCTGATCGGCGAGTGCCTCGGGTTGCGCACCCTCGAACCCGACGAGGCCTTCTGGGAATTGAGCAAGGGGGAGTGGGAAGGGCGGATGCCCCGCATCCTGCCGCCGGAGGTACGGCGGGAAGTGGACGCGGACCCCTTCGGTTATCGCCCCCCGGGGGGCGAATCGTACCGCGACGTCTGGATGCGGGTCGGGCCGGCCTTCGACCGGTGGGTGGCCCGCTATCGGGGGGAGACGATCCTGTTCGTGCTGCACGGGGACGTGATCCGCGCCCTGCTCTATCACCTGATCCGATTCCCCCCCGAACGCATCGGGGACTGGACCATCGACTCCTGCTCCCTGACCGAGGTGAGCGAGACGGACGGACGCATCGTGATCGTCGGCTTGAACGACGCCAGCCACTTACCCTGAGCGCCGGCCGGCGTGCCCCGCAGCCCGTCGGGATTCGATTCGAAATCAATTGGGGACCTGCTGGGGAGGGCGATCACCCTTCCATGGACTTGGGCGGCGGCTCTTCGCCCGCCACTTCCTTCACCCGCTCCCACCAACGCCGCCAAGGAAAGCGGGGCTTGTCGGCAGCCACCAACACGTCGCGGAACTGCATCTCGTAGAGCCGCTTGTACTGCCCCCCCCGCTGAAGCAGCTCGTCGTGGTCGCCCGATTCGACGATGCGCCCTCCGTCCAGCACGTAAATCCGGTCGGCCTGGCGGATCGTGGACAGCCGGTGGGCGATCACGATCGTGGTGCGGTCCTCCAGGATGCGCTCGATGGCCTCCTGCACCTCGATCTCCGATTCCGAATCGAGGGCCGAGGTGGCCTCGTCGAGGATCAGGATCGGGGCGTTCTTGATCAGTGCCCGGGCAATGGACAGCCGCTGCCGCTGCCCGCCGGAGAGGTGCCTCCCGCCTTCCCCGATCTGGGTGTCGTAGCCCTCCGGCAGGTTTTCGATGAACTGGTGGGCGTTGGCGGCCCGGGCCGCCTCGACGATCTTTTCCTTGGGGCAATCGATATCGCCGTAGGCGATGTTGTTGGCAACGGTGTCGTGGAACAGGAAAATCTCCTGGGTCACAATGGCGATCTGGGCGCGCAGCGACGAGAGCGTGACGTCCTGGATATTTCGCCCGTCGATGGTGATCGCGCCTTCCTGCAGGTCGAAATAGCGCGGAACGAGATTGACCAGCGTGGTCTTGCCCGCGCCGCTGGCGCCCACCAGTGCGATCACCTCGCCGGCCTTCACGGTAAACCGAATATCCTGCAGGGCCGGCTCGTCGTTGGAGTTGTAGCAGAAGCGGGGGATGTCGATGGAAAGCTCCCGCTGAATCGGGGGCAACGTCTCGGCGCCGGGCTTGTCCGCCACCTCGGGCCGCACATCGAGCAACTGGAACACCCGCCGGGCGGCCGCGATGCCGTCGTGCACCTTGAGGGAGAAGCCGTTGAGCTTCTTGATCGGATCGCTGAGCAGGAAGAACGCGAAGATGAAGGAGGCGAAGTCGCCGGTGGTGATCGTGCCCCGGATGATGAGATATCCGCCGAACATGAAGATTCCCGCCGCGGCCAACGCCCCCATGGTTTCCAGCACGGGCGGCGAGTACGAGTTGAGCCGCACCGACCGTTTTTGGCGCCGCAGGAACACCTTGTTGGCTTGGTGGAAGCGGTCGCCCTCGTATTTCTCCATGCCGAAGGCCTTGACGACCCGGATGCCGTTGATCGCCTCCACGAGCAGGGCGGTCAGGTCGCCCAGGGATTCCTGCCGCAACGTGGCCAGTTGGTTGTTGCGCTTGCCGAAGCGGGAGATGAGGAAGAACGCGATCGGCAGCAGCCCCAGCGCGGCCAGGGCCAAGTGCCAACTCCTGTAGAACAGGATGGCGATGTAGATGGCGATCTGGGGCACGTCCCGCAACGGTCCCGTGATGCTCATGCTGAGCGATTGACGCAGCGAGATCAGATCGGCCGTGAACCGCGAGATGAGGTTGCCGGAGGACTTGCCCGTGAAAAACGAGAAGGACAGCGTCAGGTGGTGGTTGAACAGGCGCATGCGCAGGTCGGCAACCAGCCGCGCCCCCATGATCCCGATCAGATAGTTGTGGCCGAAGAAGAACAGCCCCCGCAGCGAGAAGATGAGGACGATCGCCAGCCCGACCATCACGAACTGCTCCATGGGCGGGACGTTGCCCTGCTCGAGGGCATCCACCAGATCCTTGATGTACCACGCGGGCGCCGCGGTAAAGACCGTGTAGCCCACCATGCAAAGGATGCCGAAGAGCAGCAGCGCACGGTAGCGCAGCATCAGCCCCATCAGCCGCAGGAGGATGGCAAAGATTTCCTGGCCTCCCCAGAACGACTGGGCCAGAAAGACCAGCGGGCGAAACAGCCACTTCAGCAAGGGGATACTCCCTGGGGTGGTCGCAAAGCGGGCACTGCCCACACTCTGAGAGTTCACCCCATCGATGTCAAGCGCCCGGCGGGGCCCGATCCGCCCGCCACGGGCCTATCTGGCGCCGGGCGGATAGGGCAGGCGCACTCGAAATCCGCGGGCCTTTCCCTGCTCGTGATACAGGGTCAGGCTGCCGCCCTGCAGCTCGACGATCTTCTCCATGTACAACCAGTCCACGACGGTAATCGCCGAGACGCCAGGGCTGAACACGATCTGCGAGGCGTCCTGGACGGCGTCCAGCCCCTCCCGTTGCCCCGCGCAGGTGATCGTCATGCAAATTGCGTCCCCCGTGGGCCCGTTCGACGAGACCTCCCGGGCCACCTCGACCCGGATCAGGGCACCGATCAGTTGGGTGGCGATCCTCGCGACGGTCTTGCCGATCAGGGGCACCGTGGCGGATATGGCGGCGGCATCCTCTGGCAGGCCCTCTCCGAATTCCAGCGGCACGTCGGCGCCCAGCGCCGCCAGCTCCGCCTCGAGCCCGGCGCGCAGGGTGGCCATGGAGATGCGGTCGTGATCTTCGGCAATGCTTTCCAGCAGCAGGCGGTGATGGTCCCCGATCTGGCGGAAGGTATCGAAGAGGTAAAACGCCGTCTGCCGGCAACGCTCCAGCTCCTCGCGGAGCGCGGGATCCTCCACCTGCGCGATGACCCGCTCCAGCCGCGCGGTCAGTTCCTCCGCAGGTCCCTGGAGCCGCGCCACCACGTGGGGCGCGAAGTCGTCCCTCCATTGCAATTCGGGACCCGCCCCCGCGGCGCCGCAGGGCGTTGGCTCCCCCGGACTTCCCGCCCCAC
>JADFNE010000033.1 GCA_022563535.1 Myxococcales bacterium | reverse complement strand
GACTATGTGGATGGCCGGATTTACATCGAGCGGAGTGCTGCAGGCCCGGCATCTACGGCTGCGATCCTGGACAAGACCAAGAATGACCATGACGGCGACTACCTGATGCCACCCTTTGTTCAGGAATTGATTCAGCAGCACTGCACCGGTGCCAGGTTCGATGAGAAAACGCCGCTGTTCAAGAACTGTCATCCGCAAGCAGTCGGTCCACTCTGGGGTGAGGATGCGCTCAGACAGATGTGGAAGCGCGCCACAGACCGATCTGGCCTGCCCTGGATGCCGGTGTACCAAGCGCTGAAACATACGCAGGTGAGCGCCCTCAGAGCCTTTGGGGTCAGCCGTGATGACATCGTTGAGCAGTGCCGATGGGCCAGTGCAGAGATGCTTGAATCTTATGATGACGGGCGACCTGAGCGTGACGGAGTAGTCGTGACGCTCGGTGAACTGGCCGAGGAACCGCGCAGAAAAGCCAGACAAGGTGGCGAAAGTTGACCGAAACACAACACAGTTCAGTGTGCGGTTCAGCAAGAACGATTGCTGCTACGCTGCTGCTGAAAAAAACAAGTGCTCAAAACCACCGATTAGAGGCCGAACTCGGCTTCCTCAGCGAGTCCATAGAGGTTCAAATCCTCCCCGGGGATCCAAGCCGCACGGCTGACCGATGAACACCCGTGCCGTTGATATTGCATCGTATCGTCATAAAGGATCGGAAAGGACATTCTGTTCATGCCCGTGGCAAAATCTGGTTTGTGTAAGTCCACGTTGACATCGATGACATCGATCGTGGCTGCGGCAATCGCGACGGGCCTGGCGCTTGGAATCGCAAATCCCACGCGAGCCAGCGAGGACCAGGCGAGCTGGTACGAGCGCATCGACTTTGGCGGAGACTTTCGCGCGCGCAGCGAAGAATTCATCGTCTCTGGACGCAGAGATCGTCATCGACTGCGGTATCGACTGCGTCTGGGCGCGACAACCGAACTCAATGACTACTTCGACGCGGGTTTCAGGCTTGCTACGGGATCGGGTGCAAACACCTCCAACCAAACCCTTGGTTCTGGAGACGACTTCGACCCCGATGGGGTTTTCATCGATCGGGCCTACCTGACCTTCCAACCCCACGGCAGTGAAAAGCCGATCTTCGGTGACTCACTGGCATTGACGTTCGGGAAGATGTCGAACCCCTTCAAACCGAAAGGACTCGGCCCGGCCTTGCTCATGTGGGACGTCGACCAGATGCCAGAGGGCGTAGCACTGGGCTGGTCCGCCACCCCAGCTGACCGCTGGACCACGAACCTCGACGTGGGCTACTTCGTGATCGACGAAAATGCCTTTAAGCGTGACCCGATAATCTTGGGCGTACAGCTCGAAAACGACTTGAAGGCACACAAACAACTGCACCTCAAGACTCAACTCAGCTATTACGCCTTGCGCAAATTGAATGATGACTTTTTTGAACGCAGCTTGGGCGAGGCTGGGGAAAATTTCGGATTTGGCGGCAATACGAGCGGGCTTTCCAAGAACAACGAGATCGACTTGATCGAATTTCACGGCGCGATGACGTGGACGGGCTGCGAAAACTGGCCTCTCACCGTTTGGGGCAATCTGATTTATAACGCCAGTGCGGTTGGCATCGGGCAGGGGAAACAGAATCTAGGCTTCGGAGCTGGCTTCGAAGTGGGCAGCAAGACCGCCACGGTCAGGTTGGGCCTGGGTTACTTCGAAATCGAAGCGGACGCCGTTCCCTCGATGCTGGGCGACAGTTCCCTATTTGACGGAATTACCAACGGCAAGGGATTTCAAGCCTTCGTCATCCGCCAAATTTGGAAGAACATCGATTTCGATCTCCACACCTACTTTGGCAAGGTGCTCAATCGCGACTTGAGGGGACATCAGAGTGTGACGCCAATAAAACGAATCCGCATTCAGACCAACATCATTGCGAGATTCTAGAGGACCCCGTTCTAGGCTGACTCTGACTCGCTAAAGCGACGCGGCCTGGGAGGACGCGGGCACCTCGACCCAGGAGGCCACCCCCGAATCGGGCCACTCGGTTTCGATGCCGAGCAAGCCCGCGAGAATGCGCGGAACCCCGCGCAGATGCGGTTGGCCCGGCGCACGTCCGGTCGGAACCCCGGCCCCTGCAAGCACGAAGAGCGCATCGGTTTCGTGCTCCATCGGGGTGCGAATTCCGTGGTCCGACATGACGAGCAGGATGTCGTCGCGATCCATCGCTGCGTAAACCTCGGCGAGTCGGGCATCGATATAGCGATACGCGGCCAGGAGCGGACTCTTGCCGTCGTCCTGTCCCCCCGAAAGCAAGTCTCGGAAGAACGCGTGGGTCAACAGGTCCAGGGGCTCGATTCGCAACACCAGAAAATCGATCTCTCCCCGGCGAATGATCTCTACTGCGGTATCGAACTCGGCGGCAATGGTCTCCATGCGACGACGCTGACGCGGACCCATGTCGATCCCCGGAAAGCGACTGAGCTCTTCGCCCGTCAAGGTTCGAACGGAGTTCGCGAGCAAGAGCTTTCGCCGCGCGCCCAACGGTCCGATCATTTGCGCGTGATGGCCAGCGTCGATGCCCCCGTGCGAAAAGAGCATGTTGGCGGCGACGAGTTCCCCGGAGCCGACCCGCTCGAAGAGACTCTCACTCTCGGGCAGCACGGCGGACAGAAAACCCAGCGGATTATCCCCCACCGACGCCAGGCCTCCGAGTTCGAGACCCATCCGCTGCACCAGACCGAGGAAACTCACCGAGCGACCGCGCATGGGCCAGACCAGCGCTTCCATGGCCGCGGCGGTAAAAGCCGGATTGCTTTCGAGCACGGCCCGATAGCCATGAACCAGCAGATGGTCGAGCAGCGGCAATTCGCCCCGGGCCCGCAGGTACTGGGTGAGGCGCCAATCCGCACAATCGAGAATGATCGTGAACAAGCGCCGTTGACCGTCGGGCGCTCGGGTGGGACCCACGATCTCGCTCTCCACGGATTCGACTGGAGGGCGAGGTTCGATCGTGACCCCGACCTGGCTGCCCGCCAATGGCCAGGCCATGCCGGACCCCCGGGTCCGCCCTTGATGGTCGCGAAAGACCCAGCGCTGGGGCGTAAAGGACAGGCTGCGCGCAATTTCTATCGTTTGTCCCGGTTCGAGGGCAAAGGCTTCGTAGTCACGGTCCGGGGGTTCGCTCGAATCGGGGGATACCAGCAGCGTTCCACCGGCCTGTGCGTTTGCGCCGAGTCGAAACAGGAAACGCCCGGTTTGGGTCGACGCTGCGGCGACATCTGCAACTGGAAGCGGTGAGGTCGCCCGGGCGATTTCTGCCCGCGTGAGATTGGGAAACGCAACAAATTGAAGAGCGTCGTCATAGAGCGCCAACGCGTCGTCAATACGCCTGTCGGCGATCAAGCTTCCGATCAACCGCCGGAAGAGCGCCCAGCGCAAGTGAGCGTCCCCCAGCGAGGCCTGGTCGACCAAAGCCTCTTCGAGCAGCGCGATGGCGGTCTTGTCGGGATCGCGCAGGTGCGAGACGCTGACCCGCAACGCGTAGCGCGCGCGAAGGTCTGCCGGATCGGCCCCCGTGTTTTCCCACACTTCAAAGTGACGCTTGAGCGCGCCGATTTCACCCTGGGTCGCGATTGCGCTGGCGCGGGTTTCGAACCAGATCAGCAGCAACGGATGACCCTTGGGCGGAGGCTTCTCGCCCAGCACTCGCATTGCAGCTTCGGCATCAAAGTGGCCCAGATGAGAGGATGCGATCGCGATGCGGAGTGGAAACGATTCGAGCCCATCGCCGATGCGCGCCTCCATCGCTGCATGGCTGGCCTGCTGGCCCTCGACTGCAGTGCGGGTCAAGATTTCGAGTTCGAGCAGCTTGAGGTCTCCGGGGTGCGCGGCCGCCGCCTTGCGAGCGAGGTTCGCCGCCTCGACGACGCGCCCCTGTTGCGAGCGAACTCGCGACACCAGGGTCGCAAGCACCGGATGGGGAACCCAGGGTGCCTCGGGCTCCGCGAGCAGCAGTTCGTCGATCAGGCTTGCGCAGTCGTCCCGGCGATCGCGGTTGAGCAGGGCCCAGCAACGACATTCGGCCGCGGTGCGGCCGTCGGGGTCCGGAGAAACCAGCGAAGCCGATGACGCAATCGCTTCGTCGTACTGGCCGTCCCCCACCGCATCGCACATCGCCACAATCAGCTGCTGGCGCTCTGACGGACGCCCGGCGGCGTTGACTAGCCACAGTGCGACCGCCACGGCTACGGACATTGCGACGACGCCGAGGGCCCGCAGCATCATGACGCCCCATCCAATGCGAGCTGAACGCGAAGCTCTAGACGTTCGCCGTCGTTCGATCCGTCGATCCGAAGTTGGTCCCACACGTAATCGAAGTTCGCCCTGCCCTCACCGGTACCCAGCTGTTGCTGAAGCCGGCGATCGGCTTCGGGCAGCCGATCGAGATGGACGACGAGTCCACCGCTTTCTCCGAAGAGTGTCGGCTGGGCGGAGGATTTCAGCGCGAGGTTGATGCTCATCGGATTCCAACCGATCACGATGCTGCGCTCGGTCAAGACGTAACACGGAACCAAGTCCGGCAGCAGACGCAGGTCGTGGAAGCAGGCGCCTGCGAACTTGCCCTGGCCATTGGGCATGTCGTGAACGTAGTCCGTGTGATGAATGGGCCAGGTGGCTTCGAGTTCGGACACGAACTGTTCCATTGCGGCTTTCGCCGCGGGGCGCAGGGAGTAGTCGAGGGCAAGCGCTACCGGCGGCGTGAGCAGCCCCTCTCGGGGCATGTAGATCGCAACTTCCCAGGTGCCGTCGAGAACTTGTCCCAGGAACAACTCGCTGCGCAGGCGAAACATCTGATCGGCCTGGCTGTCTTGGGATACCAGGGCGGCGACGTTTAAACCCGAGGCGGGGCGCAACCGCGCGTGCACCAGGGTTTCGGCGGCGCTCAATGCGTTTGCACCCGCCGGATCTTCGCCTGGGACCAACAGCCCGGCGAGCCTCAATTCGGTCGGGGTGTCGACCCTGGCGACGATCGAGATCGCTCCCGTGGGCGTGCGCACGAGCTGTCCACTGAGTTGACGCCCCGGCTGGGTCTCCACCACGATGGCGAGGTCGGCGTCGGCCCTCAGTGCAACGAGTGAATCGGGCACCTGGGCCGCGGTCGCGCAGCGCACGTCGTCGATCCAATTTTGCGTTTCGAGGTCCGCAGGGTGGGCCAGAAAATCATCGCAGTCTGCCAGACGTTCTCGCAGCTGAACGGCCGCGCGAGCCACCGGCGTTCCGCGCAGCGATTCGAGCGACTCGAGAATCTCCGAAACCACCTGGGCGTCGCCGTAGATCCAATGTCCGGGGGGCAGCGTGGGTGCGGGTTCATCCACAGCGCAGCCGCTCAGGAGCCAGAGCCCTAGACCCAGCAGGCACAGCAGGCCACCCTGCAGCGCGTACCGGGGCCGCTCGACTATTCGCGTATTCGTAGAATGGGCCACTTCGGACTGGACCTCGATGACTCGCACAATCGTCCTCATCTCCGATCTGCATCGGGAACGCTAGACACCCGCTTGAGCAGATTCAGGGAGAAGTCCGCCGTCTTGCGAGTCTTTTGGCGTATTCGGGTTGCTCAACTCCGATCCACAATTCGCCGATACAAGCCCCGATGAATGCCTCATTGCAAGCCGAACCTGGCGACTCGATCCGAGACGAGTCGAAGAGTCGTATCGGCCTCGAATCCCGTCACATCCTGGGTATGCGGGTGGACTGCACACACTACGCAGAAGCCGTCGAGCTGATCTGCCAGCTCAGTCGCAGCCAACGCGGAGCGAGCGTGTGTGTAGCGACCGTGCACATGGTGATGGAAGCCTATGACGATCCGGATTATCGCCGGGTCGTAAACGGTGCGGACCTCGTCACCTCGGATGGTGTGCCGTTGGTGTGGGGACTCAGACTCCTCGGCCTACCCCGCGCCGAACGAGTCTACGGTCCGACCTTGACCCCAAAATTGTGCGCCAAAGCCGAAGCCACCGGATGCCGGGTAGGCTTCCTGGGCGGCACCGCAGAAACCCTGGCTGCGCTTTCTCGGCAGCTCCGCCGGGACTTTCCGAAGCTCGACATCGTCTTCAGCCATGCTCCGCCCTTTCGCCCTCTGACCCCGGACGAAGACGCATCGCTGGTCGCCGCCATCGAAGCTGCGGGGGTCCAGATTCTCTTCGTGGGACTCGGTTGTCCCAAGCAGGAACGTTGGATGGCCGAACATCGCGACCGACTGCACTGCACCTCGGTCGGCGTCGGAGCGGCATTCGATTTCATCGCCGGCAGCAAGCTCCAGGCACCGGGCTGGCTCCAACGAGCCGGGCTCGAGTGGCTTTTTCGACTTTTGACTGAACCTGGGCGCCTATGGCGCCGTTACCTCTACAACAACCCGAGGTTTATCTGGGCCTTCGCCGTTCAAGTGTGCCGGGAGCGACTGGCACGGCGGGCGGCAGGCTGAGCGGAAACCGCGGCGCAGCTACGTACAAACATTGGAGCAGGACCGTGAAGCAGAAGAAGCGGATACTCGTAACCGGAGCCGGGGGTTTCATTGGACACCATTTGGTCAATGCCCTGGTCGATCAGGGACATTGGGTCCGCGGCGTGGACATCAAGGAACCCGAGTTCGAGCCGTCGATTGCCCAGGAATTCGCGCTGCTCGACCTGCGGCGCTGGGAAAATTGTCTCGAGGCCAGCGAACAGATCGATGAGGTCTACAACCTCGCGGCAAACATGGGCGGCATCGGGTTCATCTCGGGAAACAAGGCCGAGATCATGCACGACAATGTGTTGATCAATATCCACATGCTCGAAGCGGCGAGACAGCACAGCGTTGAGCGCTACCTCTACACTTCCTCGGCCTGCGTGTATCCGATGTACCGCCAGACCGAAACCGATTGCGAAGCTCTCAAGGAAGAGGACGCCTACCCCGCGGATGCGGAAGACGGCTATGGCTGGGAGAAACTGTTCTCCGAGCGACAGTGCACGCACTACCGCGAAGACTATGGACTCGAAACGCGCATCGTGCGCTTTCACAACATTTTTGGCCCGTTGGGAACCTACGACGGTGGCCGCGAAAAATCTCCGGCTGCAATTTGTCGCAAGCTCGCGCTGGCCAACCCCGGTGACGAGATCGAAATTTGGGGCGACGGCAAGCAAACGCGATCCTATTGCTACATCGACGATTGCGTCGAGGGACTGCAGCGGATCATGCGGTCGGACTACTGCGAACCACTCAATCTCGGCCAGGATCGCATGCTGTCGATCGATGAACTCGTCACGATCGTCTCCGAAATCGCGGAGAAGGACGTCAAGCGCCGCTACAACCTCGACAAACCTCAGGGCGTGCGCGGGCGCAACAGCGACAATGCGCGCTTGCGCGAGGTTCTAGCTTGGGTACCCCAGGTAAGCCTGGAGCGGGGTCTCGAACTGACCTACAGCTGGATCAAAGCGCAGCTCGAAACCCGATCGGGCGAATAGCTAGGGAACCAGCTCGAGTTCGACGCGGCGATTGCGCTTCATCGCGGCTGCATCTTGCCCTTTCATCATGGGCTGCGACTCGCCTAAGCCCTTGAACTGGATGCGCTCGGGAGCGATCTGATACGTATCGATCAGATACTGCCGGGCGGATTCGGCGCGCATCTCGGAAAGCGCCTGGTTGTAGGCCGCGTCGCCCAGATGGTCCGTGTGGCCGACCAGCATGAAGCGCTTGTCCCTGAGTCGTTCGTCGCTCAGGGCCGCACCCACGACGTCCAGGTCACCGCGCACGTCGTCGCGCAGATCCGAAGATCCGGATTCGAAGTTGATGTCGAGGGCGAGCTTCGGACGGTGAAGGGAGCGAGTGGCCTCGGAGAAATACTGAACGATGCCACCTCGGGTATAGCCTTGCCCCGTTTTCCTGCCCGGCACGATATGGAGATCGACCTGCGCACCCGAAACTCCGGCGCCGCCCTGGGCAACAATATCCCGCAACTTTTTTGCTACCGCCATGGCATCGTCGCTTCCGACCATCGCATACTCGTCTGACGACTGAATCCCGAGGGACTCGCGGGTGATCGGTTGCTTGCTCGCCACGACAAAGAGTGATTCCTGCCCGTACGGGGTCGTGGCTTCCCCGACGTCGAGATCCAGTTGTTGCTGACCGCTCAGGATCGTCCCTTCCGGCGCAGGATAAAGCAGTACCAGGTTGCCATCGGCGTCGAGGTATATGGCCGTCAGATGGACGTCGTCGCTCGATGCGAAGTGAAAGGCAATCGGCGTGCCTTCTTCCAGGGGAAGGCCGTCTCCATCGTTGGCCCAGACCTTCAGGCTGTCGCTGGGCGACACGACCTGTTTGAGAATTTCCAGCACCTCATCTCGAGGTGCTGCGCCACTCACCGTGGCGAATGCACCGAACGCGAGCGAAGTCGCCAGGGCAATCGTGTACATCGCGGCTGATTTCATCGAAACACTCCACCGAATGAAGCTTGAGATCGTTGGATATTCTAGCTCCGGCCGCGCTCTTTGCACGGCGACAGTAGGGTTCCCGAAAGCGTCAAAAGGTTCCCTACAGGTCGAGAACGCAGCGGAAACCGGCGTCGTCGCTGCTGAAGTCCGCCAGCTCGTCAGCGCGCATCGCCGAGCGCAAGTACGCAGGATTGTCGGTATTCCAGGCACCACCTTTCAAGACCGACTTCCCGGCATTCGTACGGCTCGAAGTCCATTCCCAGACATTGCCCGCGAGGTCTTGCAAGCCATCGGGGGTCGCGCCGAGTGGATATGAACCCACGGGTTCGAGCGAGATCTTGGACCCGTCCTTCCAACGAACCCGCGACCCATCCCACTCATTGCCCCACGGAAAGACTCGCCGTTCGACGCCTCGGGCGATGAACTCCCATTCGACTTCGGTCGGCAGACGCTTGCCCGCCCATTCGCAGTACATAGCCGCATCCTTTTGACTCACGTGGACCACCGGGTGCTCGACACTGGGGGTCGCCCCGGAGCCATCGACGTTGCGCCAATTCCATCCCGCCTGTTCAATCCAACCATCGTGGTGGCTCAAACCCTTCGTCTCGGCATCGGTGATATGACCCGTCGCAGTTGCGAACTCGGCAAACTCGGCGTTTGTGACCTCGGTGCGATCGGCCTCGATGTCCGCGATCCGGACCTCCCGCAGAATCTCCGATTCGTAGTCGCGAGGATCGCAGCTCTGCTGGTATTGCGCGCACAGGGTCATCGCGGCGGAAATCTCTTCTGGGGTGCTGCCCGCCTCGAAGACGGTTCCGGGGAGTGACGCCGGAACTGCGATCTCTTCGCTGCGGGTGAAGAAGTACAGTCCAAAGGCTAGAGCCCCGAGCGCAAATAATCCGGCGATCGCCGCGATGGTGTTGCGTGACTGCGGCGATGCGGGGGCCGTCGCGCGGGACAATGCCCTGGCAAACTCGGTACAGGAGGCGAATCGCTCCTTGGGATCCCGGGCGATCGACTTCATGATCACCTTTGCAACTGCGTCCGGAATATCCTTCACCACGTCGCTGATCGGAATCGCATCCTGGCTGGACTTGAGGACGAGCGTCTCTTCGGGAGTCGACGCCCGAATCGGCATCTCGCCAGAAAGCCCGAGATAGATCGTGACCCCGAGACTGTACTGATCGTAGGCCCCAGACAGTTCGCGCCGAATCGCCTCGGGAGGAGCGTATGCAGTGGTGCCGACGAAGGTTCCGACCTGGGTGAGCTGGGGGGCAATCTGGGTTTGATCCGGACTCAGATCGTGCATCACCGTGGCGATACCAAAATCGGAAAGCAACACATTGCCCTGTTCGTCGAACAAGATGTTGTCTGGCTTGATGTCCCGGTGGACGATGCCCTTCGAGTGCATGAAGTCGAGGGCGCTCGCAATCTGGGGAACCCACTGATCGAGTTCGCTGAGGGCGATACGACCATCGGACGCGTCCATCTTCATCCGGAGATCGCCGCCCGAGAAATAGGCCACTACGCAAAAGGGGACGCCTTCGAACTCACCGTAGTCCTGGATGGGCAGAATATGGGGATGCACGAGGGCGATCAGACTGCGCACTTCTTCGATGAAGCGCTCGCGAAAGCCGGGTTGTTGCAGCAACTCGGCGTGGGGAACCTTGATGACAACTTTGCGGCCGAGGGTCTGGTCCATACAGGAATAGACCGTCGCCATGCCTCCAGCGCCCAACTCCGATTCGACCACGTAGCGATTGGACAGGGTCTGTCCAATCAAGTTCCAATTACCGGGTCCGGGCAAAACCTTCTCCAATTTCTTTGCTTGGCTGGGATTGGCTGGGCGTATCGACTCGACAGACAATGCAAAATCAGTCGAGGATTGCCATCCCCACTGCTCGGCCCGGCGCAATCCCGACCCAGTGCAGCAACAGAGCGTTTCCCGAGGCTTCGGGGATCTGCCAGCCGATCCAGAATGGCGCATCGCCGGGCGGTGCGGTCACCTGATACTCCGAACTCGCCGCGTCGAAGCTCACATCAGTGCCCGCGGTGAAGAGTCGACTCGGATCCTCGGCGCGAAGCGCACGCAGGCTGAGAGCAGCCCCCTCTTCTACACCTTGCGGGCTGCCTTGCGGGCTGGCCCGAAGAACCAGCACATCACCCGCCACGATTCGATCAAAGCGAAGCCAGGCGCTGTGCTCACTCTTTCGCACCGCCTGCCCCAGCGCGTCGAAAGAAAGCGGCCCGAAGCGAGCAGCGTCGCTAAAGCCCGCGACCTCGCCGCGAACATCGAAGGGGCGATACCACGCGCGAAATCGCTCTGCGGCATACGAGGGTATTGCCTCGCCACCCTCGGGTTCGACCTGGGTGAGACTGTAGTAGCTGGACAATGTTTGGTGGCGTGCTGACCCCACACTTTTCAACCAATCTCGGTACTTTGCATCCGCTGGCTCAAGAGACTCGGGCCAGTTCGCAACCCAGATGACAGCACCTCTGGGCAGCGGTCCGAGTCGCTCGAGAACGTGGCGAGGGGTGTGGCGAATTCGGCCGCCCAGATAGTGGCCGAGCGGCCGTTGATGGCGAGCGGGAAGCACGACATAGAAGGCGGGGGCGTCCATCGCCGGCCAACCCTCTGCAGTTTCGCGCCAGGCGTGTTTTTGAGCAGTCTGTTCCTGTACTCCCGCCCCGACGAGCATCATGCAGACCACGGCCAGTGCGGACAGTTTGATCGCAGGTCGCGAACCGAGCCCTCGACACGCCATCGCCAGCCCGATCAGGAAATACGGAAGCAGAAAGATGCTGTAGCGAGGTCGGTAATAGACCACCTGATAGCTGGCACAAATCACTGCACAGACCAGCAGGGGAAAGGCGATATGTCCGAGCAAATGCAGGGCAGCGTCGCGACCGGAGCGCGACGCGTCGTGTGCGCGCAGGTAGATCGCCGCGGCAAAGATGCCCACGGGTAGCAAGGCTGTTGGAATCCACCATTGCGCGTGCTGATGAATCGTGAGCGCCCTGCCCCAGAAGAACTCGCGACCGACGAAGGAGAAGTAGTCGACGACACCGGGAAACGGCATCCAGTCCAGGCCCACCTCGTTGACGAGGGACTCCCGGAATCCCAGGACGTAGAAGAGCCAGGGCGAGAACATCAAGCCGACCGCGATGGCCGCGAGCGCCAGACCGGCAACGGCGGACCACGCTCTTTGCCGCGCAAAGATCAGCAACGCCAACATCCCTTGTCCCACGAGTAGCGTCGCACCAACGTAGTGAGTGAAGAGCAACGCTACTCCGCACAGGGCGAACGCCGCCGCGGCCTTCCACCAGACGGCTACCGCCGCACCGTTTCTCACAGCGCGCGTCCAGTGCCACAAGGCCAGAGCGGAGCCGAGTGAAAGGGCAGCCGCCTGGGTGTACATACGGGCTTCGTCGGCGAAGTAGATCTCGAGCGGGTTTACAGCGGCAAAGATCCCGGCGAATTGCGCGGTGCCGTTGCCCGCCATGGTTCTGGCGAGTTCCATCAACAGAAAAATTCCGAGCAGGCTCCAAACTACGCTGTATCCGCGCAGGGCGACGGCCAGGGTTGTCGGGTCCGTCTGGGATTCGTCGCTCGGCAACATCTGCCGCCACAGGGACAGGCCCAGGTAGTACGCCGGGGGATGGGTATCCCGCGCGTTCGTTTCCAGGATCTCGCTCAAAGAGCCCTGGCTCGCGGTCGCGCTAAAGGCTTCGTCGACCCAAAACGACTCGGTCGCAATGCCAGCGAGGCGCAATATCAATGCGAGCAGGAGGATGGGCAGACAGCTGCGGAGACGAAACGAAGGGCTTTGCATCGCAACTACTCCGGATCGTGGAGCCGGGCCCCGATCCCTCCGTTGACATCGAGGACCGCGCCATTCACGAACGATGCATCGTCACTCGCCAGAAACACCGCGACCCGGGCGACTTCGTCGGGCGCAGCGATCCGGCCCTGCGGATGACACTGCGCGAGTTGCGCGAGGGCTTCTTCGCGACCGTTGAAACCTGCGACGAGCATTGGCGTTTCGGTGGCCGCAGGACTGATGCAGTTCACGCGTACCGAACCCTCGAGATCGACCGCCAGGCTCTTCGTGAGTCCGACCAGCGCGGCCTTGCTCGTCGCATAGGCCGCAAAGCCGGGCTTGGTGAGCTGCGCGTGAACACTCGCAATGTTCACCACCGAGCCCCGCGCCCTCTTGAGTTCGGGCAACAGCCCTTGGATCAACGCAAAGGGGGCGACGACGTTGGTGTCGAGACTGCGCTGCCAGTCGCGAACGGTCAGGTCTGCTGCACGCCCGACGACCTGAAGCGCCGCATTGTTCACCAAGACCGTCAATTCCGTCGTCCCGAGTGCTGCTCGTAGACTCTGGACGACGTCGCATTGGATTTGCTCGTCTTGCACGATCGACAAGAGATCGGCACAGACGAAGGCATCGCAGTCCGGACCGTCATTGCCGTCGTGCGCATCGGGCTTCAGGTCCGTTCCGACCACGCGATATCCCGCCCGGCGAAACGCCAGGCAGAGCGCTTGTCCAATTCCGCCGGCGGCCCCGGTGATCAGCGCGGTCTTCATGGGGAGGTGTCCGAGACCGGAATACCGAGGAACCCGCAGAGCAGGTCGAGAGCGCGATAGCTTGCGCGGATCACGGCGTCCTCGGTATTGGAAGCATTGTGCGCACCAAATACGACCCGATCGCCAAAGGCACGCAAATGCGATCGCTCGGGCAACGGCTCCGTCTCAAAGACATCCAGCGCAACGGAGTGAACACGCTCCTGCTCGAGCGCGCTGATCAGGGCCGATTCATTGATCAGCCCACCCCGGGACACATTGACGACACGCAGGCCGGGATTTACCCGTGCGAGTTCTGCCGGACCGAGCATGTGATGGTTCTTCTCGTTCAGCGCACAGGTGAACAACAACGCGTCGGCTTCTTCGAGTCGATCCGGCCAGACTGCGGATTCGATCGCTTCGAGCCCCGGCTGAGGCACAAAGTTTGGATCGTAAGCAATGACTTTCATGCCAATCGCGACCAACCGCCGCGCCAGTGCACGACCGATGTCGCCGAAACCGACCAGCGCGGCACACTTTCCCGACAGCGAAATTCCCCGGCGCTTATCCCATCCCCCATCGCGAACCGATCGATCGATGACGAATAGATCTCGGGCGAGTCCGATCAAGTATCCGAGCGCAACATCGGCGACTTCATCGCCGAACATCTGCGGCGTGTTGGCAATGGGGATTCCGAGTTCCCGGGCAGCCGCCATATCGACGTTGTCGATTCCGACCCCCCACTTGACCGCGGCCTTGAGGTTTCCGCGCACGCCGGCCTGGAAGACCGCCCGAGTCGCGGGATCGTCCCCGATGATCCAACCGTCGTAATCACCAATGCACTTCTCGAGTTCTCGTTCGGGCATGGTCTGGGTGAGGCTGGGGGCATCGAAGTCCAGGCCCCGTTCGCGCATCAGCGGGGCAAACTGCTCGATGAATCCCAGCATCGGCGGGCAGGTGATCAAAATCTTCACGAGGCTTCTCCCGTCATGCCCCGTGCGATCAACTCGGCCAGGTGCCAGCTCGCGGCGTCGTCGATGTCGACCGCCTCGCAGAGCGGCGATTCGAAGAACTTCGGTTCGCTACCGATGCGGGCGTGCGTCTGCGCAAAGCTCTCGCGATCGAAGATGTAGAGGTTCGAATTTTCCTCGTACCAGACTTCGAGATCCTGGGTACGAAGCAACTGCTCGGGGTTGTGATTGACCGCGCTGCCATCACCGCGATAGAAGCGAGTCTGGAACCTGTTGACGGTGAAGAGCGAATCGCAGAGCCCTTCCTTCTTTCCCTCGAAGTAGCTCGCGAGTGCGCTTTGGATGGTGCCGCGACTCAGCAGCGGGTTGGTCGTGTGGGTCATCAGGTAGCTGTCGGCGGGCACGGCCCGGAGGTCGTCTTCGAGAATGAGATTCATGCTGACGAAGTCGCCGCACAGTTCGTCCTTGCGGTCGCGAATCTGCACTCGGTCGCCCGCCTCCAGACCGTGGCTCGCCAGGATCTCTCGGGCGTCGGTATTGATTACGACCAGATCGATTTCTTCGACACCGAGCAACGCGTCGAGCACCCAGCGAAACAGTGGCTTGCCGCAAAACTCTCGGAAATTCTTGCCCGAGAGCCGTTCACTGTGCGCCTTCATCGGAAGTAGCGCGACAACTCGATTTGACGTTCCGGTTTCACTCACGATGGGCTCCGGTATCCGGGCGAGCATCGTCAACATGATCGGAGAGATCGATCCGCTTCGGATAGAAGTATTGATCCTTGATTCGGCGCGAGAGCATCCGCAGCTTGTGATTGCCGCGATAAGACCCGAGATACTGCTGCCAGCGAAAGCAAACGATTTCGTGGAGTTTGCGAATCGCGATTCCCTGCTCCCGGGCCCGAGCCAGGTCGTGCGCCACCGCGCTCACGAAGTAGCGCGCAAAATCCATCCGACTGATGTGCACGTCCGGCAAGATTTCTTGAAGTGCCAGGGCTTCGCGTTCGAACCGCCAGCGAATTTCCTTCCAGCGCTCGTCGTGGTGATGGAAGACCTTGGCCCCGGCCTCATAGCCAATCGCGTGACCCGCTCGAGTAATCCGCTTCGCCAACTCCATGTCTTCGAGACCCGAGCAATGGGTCGCAAATTGAAACTTGTCCCAGACATCGCGTCGCAGCGCGGCGTTTGCGTTGTTGCAGAATATTCCCTGTTGGGGGACGGCACTGGTCTCCGGGTATTGCCGTTCAAACAACCGAGCCTCGCTAAAGCGGGTCGTCGGCCCGGCGTACTGTGCTCCGTAGACGTACTGCACTCGACCGTCCCGGATGGGCTCGCAGAGGCGCGCGAGCCAGTGCGCATCGCAGGGGACGCAGTGGCCGCTTACGAAGACCAGAATTTCGCCCTGGCTCCGAGCACAGCCCTGGTTTAGCGAACGTCCGAAGCTGAAGTCTTCGCGCGAAATGTGTTCGATCTTGCAGCCGTACTCCTCGGCGATCTCGAGGGTTCGATCCTCCGACCCGGAATCGACCAGCACGGTTTCAACCTCGAGACCCGGAGTCTCCTGGGACTCGATTCCTTCGAGCAACGACTGAAGGTGCCGTTCCTCGTCCAGCGTGCGAATGATGATGCTCACCAGCATGAATTTGACCTAGAACTCCGACGGTTCGAAACAGAGTTCAAAAGGGGGCTCCAACTTGTCGTATATCAACTCGATTTCTTCAGGGTAGGTGCAGTTCGGCGCAAACATGTCCCAGTGAACAGGCACCACCATCTCGGCTCCAATTTCTTCGGCCAGGCCAAAAGCTTCACGCACGCTCATGTTCCCGACGATTCCCTTTCGACTGCGGAAGAAATTGAATTCGTTGACCGGCAAGATGGCCACAGCAATGGGCGCGAGCGCGTTCAGCGCTTCGATCACGTGTTCGTGGGGTGACGTGTCCCCCGCGTGATAGATCCTCTTTCCCCCACAATCGATCACGAACCCCAAGTAGCGGAGGCAACCGTCTCCATCGCGTTCCACGGCCGGGTGCGCTGCGGGAACTGGATGCACCTGAACTCCGGGCCCAAGCGATAACCAAGACTCGTCTGCGGGCAGGATTCTCTCCTCGCCAATGCCAAATCCGAGCAGCGTTTTCCGAAGTTCCCGGGGCGCCAGAAACGAACACCCGGGCGAAGCGACGGCGATTGCGGGAAGGGTCTCGGGATCGCAGTGATCGAGATGCTCGTGGGTAATCAGTACATAGTCGGCGTCATCGACTTCGGCAGGCGCCATCGGGATTGGCCGCTGACGCCGATACTCGGGACCGTGGACATTCTCGACCGAGTCAGAGAGGTAGGGATCGACATAAAGAACAATGCCATTGGCGTTCAGCCTGACTCCAGACTGTCCCAGCCAGCTAAGCTCGATTCCCACATCCATCCCCTAGAGTGCAAGTGCAATCGTGGTCTTGTATTTGCTGTGGTACTTCGCGCACGGGTGGATTGGGACAGAGAACGCCGCCCCCGCCGCGGCCCGCGTCTTTGGTCCATCGGCCGCACCGCGATGCAACTCAAGGCCGAGAAGTTGATTCTCACTCCTCTTTCCCCGGGAGCGGCCCCCAGGATCGCCCTGTGGGCACGCCCGTCGCGTCTCAAGCGCAGTCGCGGACCATCCGACAAAGGATCGACACTCAGAACCGTTCTCGCTCACGAATACGGCCGGGCCCGAGGAGGCCTGAACGCCCCCACCATGATGACGAAGATCAATGCGAAAACCCTGCGCCGCATTCATATCGGAACCGACATTCTGCTGGTCTCTGCGGCCTGGGTCGGCGCCTATTGGCTTCGCGTCGCCCTCAGCGGCGTGATCGGCAACCCTCCGAACGCTTTCGATGCCTATCGAGTTGCGCTGCCCGCGATCGTCGTCCCATGGATCGCGACCTGCTGGTGGTTCGACATCTATCGAAGCGCACGCATGAGCACCCTGGTCGATCACATCCAGAACCTGTTCAAAGGGGTGTTCCTCGGCGTGGTCGTGATCAGTGCGGTGAGCTTCTTTTTCTTCAAGCAGTTCGAATTCAGCCGAACCGTCATCCTGCTCCTGGGCGGGCTGAACCTGGTCCTTCAGGGAACCAGCCGCGTCGCCTTTTACAAGATTTCCCGACACCTTCAACGCAATGGCAAGTCCGAAGTTCCAGCGCTGATTATCGGAACCGGAATCAACGCGATTCGACTCCTGCAGAAGCTGCAAGATCATCCCGAGACGGGTTACCGCGTGGTCGGTTTTCTGACCGAAGACCCGGCAGAGCTTCCCAAGGACATCTCCAACCGTCCGGTCCTGGGCCTGGTGGACGATATCCGCAGGGTCGCCGTCGAACAGCAGGTCGAAGAAGTCTTCGTGGCGCTGCCCTCGATGGGACATACGCGAATGCTCGCCATGGTGCTCGACCTGGAAGATCTCGGAATGACGTTCCGGGTGGTGACCAACCTGTTCGAAGTTCTGACCGCGGGTACCCCCGTCGACTTGATCGACGATCTGCCCTTGGTACGCCTGGGACGTCCGGGAGTACACGTGTTCTATGACGTGGCCAAGCGCGGGACCGACCTGGTCTTGGGAAGCATCATGCTCGCGCTCAGCCTCCCGATCCTGGCGCTGTGCGCCATGCGTATTCGACAAGAAAGTCCAGGGCCGGCCATCTTTACCCAGACCCGCATCGGCAAGTCCGGCAAGCCCTTCATCACCTACAAGCTCCGAACCATGCGCACCGACGTTGATTCCTACGCGGCTTCTCCCGAGCGCGGCAATGACCCGCGCCTCACTCGCTTCGGCCAATGGTTGCGCAACACCAGTATCGACGAACTCCCACAACTGGTGAATGTGCTGCGAGGCGAGATGAGCCTGGTCGGCCCTCGCCCCGAAATGCCGTTCCTGGTCGAAAAATACGATGAATGGGAGCGCCGAAGACTCGCGGTGCTGCCGGGGATCACCGGCCTGTGGCAGATCCTAGGCCGCAAGGAACTCCCGATGACAGAGAACCTTCAGTATGACTTCTACTACATCCGCAACCGATCTCTCCTGTTCGATTTCTCGATCATGCTGCGAACCATCGGAGTCGTACTCACCCGAAAGGGCGCCTACTAACCCTCGCCGATTCTGGCGTCTCCGAACAACCCAGTTCAGAAATCCCGATAGAACTGACGAAGTGGCAACTGCGGCGGACCGTCCATCGCCAACACAAGCATGCCAGCAGTATCGCGATCGCTAAAGCGCACCTCGTGCCCTCCCCTCACAAGCGTCACTCGCTCTCCCGTGCGGACGAGTTTGCCGTCGATCGTTACTTCCGCAGGCGGCTTGTTGGGAAGCCATAGGTAGTCTCCGTCGATCACGAGTTCGAGGTGTCCCTGGTCGCGATCTGCCTTCAAGAACTTTCCTGCCACCATCAGCGAACCGTGGTACGGCAAGTAGTTCTCCTGCCAGAACGTTTGAACGATCGGCGGAAATTGAGTCAGCCGAAACGAAGCCACCACGTACTTGACTTGCTTCTGTTCGAACTCGCGGATCAGATTGGGCGCGCACTCCGCGCAGCCGGCCGCGGCGCCAAATTTTCGCTCGATCAACTGCGAGAAATAGGCCGGAAATTGATTCGCATCATCACTGCAGAAGAGCCCCGCCTCTGCGTGAAACCCCGCTTCGTATGGCGCGAAGTTGCTCCGGGCAAAATCGAAGGTCTGTCGCTGAACCTCCTGGGTATCCGAAAGCAACTGCACGCTCTGGACCAGCGCGGGAACGATCAGCACACACCAAAACAAAACGACTGCGCCCCGGCGCAGGGGCTGCCCCCACGAATCGAGAAGCGCTTCGACGGATTCACGAGCAAGCACCAGTGCTACCGCTGGAAACACCCCCAAGGTCATCCAGAAGTACTTGAAGGCTCCGGCGTGAAACAATCCGACCGCCAGTCCAAGCGCCATGACGGCCCAGGCCACGACCAACGAAAAAGGCGGAAGGCGTCTTCGCACTGCAAGCCGCAGCGTCGCGATCGCCATCAATCCGGCTAGGCACAGCTGGGGAACCAGGGTCGGCAACATTTCGACATACTGTGAATATCCGATGGTCGACCGGTAATAGTCGAAGACGTTCAACTGAAACTTCAACTGGTTTCCCGCGCTCTCGGCGGTGAGTGCCGGCAGCGGTACAGAAAGCGCATTCGCATGAGCTTCGGCGCCGGCACCAAAAATCTGTGGCATCAGTGTGTAGAACCCGACGATCACCATTCCCATCGCCGAAAAACACAGAACGCAGCGAAGCCCTTCCCGGGTAAATTGACGCTCGCGCGCTCGCCACACGTCAGCGGCTGCCAACAGCCCGAACAGTGCAATCAAGTAGACTGCTTTCTGACTCGACAGGGTCCCCAAGCCGAACAAGAGTCCCGCAGCCGATGCCCAGCCCGGTACACGACGGGACGCCATCAAGGCAACACCACCCCACATCGCCGCAGCGATCGCGAGCTGATCGGCGCGTATTTGGATCGACCAGACCAGAAAATCCGGCACCAACGCGAGCAGCGCGACACCCAGCAGCGCATCGGTATTGCGTCGCGAGAGGCTCTGCCCCAGCTGTCGGATCAGACATCCGAAGCCGACAAGACTCACCAGGGTGAAGACCATCCAGAGGATCCGCGCCCTCTGCACAACCACAATTTCGTTTTGACAATCGGCAACGAACGGAAGCAGCACCAACACGGCCAGACCCGGTCGCCCTCCCGCGTGCAATTCGCCGGATTGAACCGTCCAGGCGGCGTTGTGAACGATGTTGAATTCGTCCCAGTTCACACTCTCGGTGTAGATGGAAAGCAAGCGAACCACAACGATGGCGATCACCCCGCACAGCAGGACGACGCGCCGTGAATCCATCCATGGGCCGCTACCGGCACTCCCATTGTCTTTCGTTTTGTGCGTGGTGGTAGACATGTCTCGGCGTCCCCCCGGCTCAGCCCATCAGGAAGAGAGGAGAAGGGAGAAACAAAGACAGCAGGGCCGCACCCGCGATCGCGGGACCAAATCCAAACGGGCTGTTCCAACTGCGCGAAACAACCGCCCACCCCACGCCGAGAACGAGACCCAGAACCGAGGCGAGCAAGACGGTCGTCACCACTCCGACCGGGCCGAGAAAGGCCCCGATCATCGCGAGCAACTTGATATCTCCAAAACCCATGCCCGGAAACCACATCCAATAGTCGGGATCACTTGGGCGAGGGTTTTCTTCTCCCTCGCCGGGCCAGTGTTCGAACTTTCTTCCGACCGCTACGCAGACACGGGCGTGGGCAAAGCCGACAATCCACAGCATTCCTCCGCCGATCAATGCACCCACGAGGCTGTATTGTAGAGCCGAAGCGACGGATGCCCCGGAATAGACCATCCACGACGGCATCGCGACCAGGCCCAGGGCGAGGCCACCCAACGAGATCTCATCTGGAATGATTTGATGATCGATATCCACCAGTCCGGCCACGATCAGCCCGGCGGAAAACACCGAGAAGATCAGGGTCCCGAAGGTAAAACCGAAACGAAGCGCGATCAGCGCGAAGACGATTCCCGTGAGCAACTCGACCACGGGATAGCGAAGCGAGATTCGCTGTCCGCAGTGGCGACAGGCCGCGCGCAGCCAGAGATACGAGACGATCGGAATGTTGTCCCACGGTTTGATATTGGTCTGACAAGAAGGACAGTGCGAGGGCGGATAGACAATCGATTCTCCGTGGGGCAACCGGTAGATCACCACATTGAGGAACGAGCCGATCGCGAGACCGAACAAAAGTCCAACAGTCCCGAGCCAGATCGGTTGGTTGACGAGAGCCCAGAACGCTTCGGTTTCACTGACCATGTGGGTCCCCTACTCGGGGTGCACGGTAGCGCGTTGCGGCGTCGGGTCGCCCCCGCGGCGACGCGTGCCCATTCGCACCCTGCGGAATCCGATCATTTGAAGTCGCGGCGCTCAAAGATGAATGTCGCTGCAAACAACAGTGCCGCGATATAGCCCACTGCATAGAGCACCGGCAGCACCACCTCCTCGGTCGCGATGGGGAGCTGGTGAACCGCCTGGACGCTGAGGTTGAAACTCTCGAGGTCGGGCAAAAGTTCGTATATGACTCGCGTCAACTGGCGCATGCTCTCAGATTCGCCCCGCTCACCAATTTGCAACAGGTTGCGAGACAGATGACCCATCATGTAGATCCCAAGGGTAAAGAACGAGGCAAGCATCGGAGTGGTAAAAGCCGAGAACAGTGTTGCGACCGCCACGACCACTGCGAGTTCGACACCCAACAGTGCCAGTGCTGCAATGTGCCCCGAATCGATCGGGGCCCCCGAGGAGAGCGAAACGACGATGAACGCCACTGACATGATCACTAGCTGGAGCCAGATCGTCATCACCAACCCAACGAACTTTCCGACCAAGAACTCGGCACGAGACACCGGCTTGGAGAGAATCGTATAGATCGTGCGGCGGTAGACCTCGCTGTAAATCAAACCGACGCCGACGAAGATCGCAATGCCCGTACTAAACAGACGAATCGAGGCCAAGCCCACATCCTGCAAGATGCGCGACCCTTCGACGTAGGAGATCGATCCGACGATGACCCCGGTGCCGATCATCACGATTGCAAAGAAGAGCAGCGTATAGAGCAGTTTGTTGCGGATCGCCTCGCGCATGGTGTTCAGGCCGATGGTCCAGATCCGACTCGGAGAAATCATCCTGCTTCCCCCCTTACCGCGTCCATGAAGATACTCTCGAGCGAAACGCGCTGGGGGGTCACCGCCATCACCTTTCCCTGATCTTCGAGTACGGCCGCCAGCACGGCTTCGACTTGTTTTTCCTTGACGAGCATTTCGATTCGCTCACCCACGCCACGCAGCGGCGCCTCAAAGTCTTCCTCGAGTTTCGATGCCAACTCGGAACTGACACCCGCAACAACGATCTCGCACATTTGCTCGCCATCGCTCAGGAACTCTTCGGTGCGCCCTTGATACCTGATCCTCCCGTGGACGATGATCGCGACGCGATCGCATACCATCTCGACGTCGGAGAGGATGTGGGTGTTCATGAAGACCGTCTTGCCCTCGCTGCGCAGGCGAATGATGAGATCGCGAATCTCCTTGCGTCCAATGGGGTCGAGCCCGCTCATGGGCTCGTCGAGAAACACCACGCTCGGATCGTGAACCAATGCCTGGGCGATACCGACCCGCTGGGCCATGCCCTTGGAATACGCCCGGACTCGCACCTCCGCTGCGTCCGTCAACCCCACCCAGTCGAGCAACGTGCTTACGCGATCGGCTCGTCGAGCGGCTGGGACGCCCGACAGTCGCGCATAGAATTCGAGCAATTCACGACCCGTCAGGTAGTCGTAGAAGTACGCGTTCTCCGGAAGAAAACCGATCTCGCGTCGAAAAGCCGTCTCGGTGACGTCGTGTCCAAGGATGGAAGCGCTGCCCGAGGTCGCGCGAATCAACCCCATCAAAACCTTGAGGGTCGTGGTCTTGCCAGCCCCATTGGGGCCGACGAAGCCGAAGATTTCTCCGGCCGCTACGTCAAAGGAGATCCCGTGCAGAACCCGCTTCTTGCGGATGCCAAAGCCCGGACGAAAGTCCTTGACGATGTCGCGCACGTGAATGATTCCGCTCTCGGCGCCCATTTTAAAGACTCGCTCCTTTCGCGCTAGCAATCGCCGGATCCTCGTCCCATTGCTCGCCAATGGCGCGAACGTTGATTCGATAACGACGGTTGTAGTAGGTCGATGTGATACGGCCGGTCTTTGGATCCAAGAACCAGCGGTCGCCCTTCTTGAGTCCGGGGGGAAGGTCCTGGGGCTCCGGCGGCGGGAGTTTCGCAAGCACCGGATGCTCACCAGATTGCAGATCCTCGATCGACGTGATGTCCCGGCCGAAGAGCTTCTGGTACGCATCGCGAGCGCGGTCCAGATAGCGGGCCTTGATTTCGACGTCGATCTCGTCGAGCGCACCCCGATAGATCGCGACAGCGTCCTCGGCTTCGGTCGACCGGATCAACTCGCTGAGAAATATGGCCGAGGTCTCGAGATCGGCGTGTTCTGAGCGCAAACGCGCCACCAGCCTCGGCAGGTACTTGGGAGAACCTTCGATCTGGCTGCACTTCTCGAGTGCCGCAGCGGCGGCCTCATTCTCGTGCAAGTAGTAGAACAGGTTGTACCCGAGATGGAAATAATTGCGCCAATCATCCGGGTGGTACTGGATGCCGCGACGCAACAACTCATTCCCCTTGCGCACACTCTCCTTGCTGTCGTCGAGCCAGATCGCGCCGAACCGGTATGGATGACTGACATGGGGATTAAGCGTCGTCACCACGTCGATAATTTTATAAATATACGAAGCGAACTGGCCGGGTAGCTCTCGGGTTGCGCCGACCTTGTAAATGGCCTGGATCCAATAATAGTCCGAGATGACTGTGTCGAAGCCCAGGGAGGCCAGCTTCGCCAGTGCTGGCACGGGGAGGAAGACTTCCTCACGTGAAGCGGCCGGGGTGTTGGGAATTTGCTGGTGGACGCCGTAGGTACCAGCCAGCGCTAGCAGCCACAGGGCCCAACGAATGATCCTGACGCTCACAATCCCCCCCGGAGACTCTTCGAACAAGTGATTCGACCCGACGTTTATTCTCTCATTCTTGAATCGGTCACTTCGATTCGAAAACTTAGAAGTCGTCACCCCCAACGACTTGCACCGGTTCGTCGTACACCGTGTTGCCATTGCGAATCTGGGGAATCCCCTGTCCTGCAAAGTAGAGACTCGAGCAGGCGTCCGTGTGGTCTACGTTGGGGTGTGTGAACATGATCAAGGCCACCGAGCCGTCACCGTCGACATCGCCGTATGCGGTGGACGTGAAACAGGTCGGGCAGCTGCAGCTGCTACCGAATCCGCCGGTGTTGGTGTCGTAATCGTAGTAGACTCTTCCCTCGGGGTGCCATCCGACCCCTGCGAACTCGACGGCGATCGCCGACGAGTCGCGTTGGACAGAGCTCGGATCTTCATTGGTCACGGTCGAGGGAACCATCTCGGCGCCAATAAATAATCCGAATTCGGCGAAGTAGGATTTTTGAGCTCTACCCAATGAACTGAGGTTTGCAAACGCCTCGCTTCTGCGTGCTCGATTCTGATACCGAGAGAAAGAGGGAATCGCAACCGATGCAAGTATGCCGATGATCGCCACGACGATCATGAGTTCGATGAGCGTAAACCCCTCTCTGCGACGCTCTGCGATGGATTTGATGACCACGGGGTGATCTCCCTAAAGATGCAGTCGAGTTGGGGGGCAGCTCGAAAAGGTGTTTCGATTCTTGAAACGGGTTTGGGGAGAGCCGGCCAAAGAGCCGACTCTCCCCGAATTTTCCCGCTCGGTCTTTAGAACTCGCTCTGACCGTAGGCCGGAAGGCAGGGCAAGACCTGGTTGAACACCGATGCGGATCCAACGACAATTCCCGTGGCCGGGCATGCGCCACCAGCCAGGGTTCCGCTCGCGTTGGAGCTCGTGCCACCCGGTGCCGGATGGATATAGCCCCAAGCCTGGTCGGTGCCGTTGCCGTCGATGTCCGCACCAGCGTTCGCCGTGTAGGCCGTGTTGCTGGTCGAAACGACTACTTCGTAGTTGAAGTACACCTGGCCCTCGGGCGCCCAACCAATGACGCCAAAGCCACCAACATCGGTGAAGCTCGTCTTCGAAGTACCACCGTTGGCGGCCGGTGAAACCAAACCGTTTACGTAGTTACCAAACTCCGAGAAGTAAGCCTCTTCTGCGGTGCGAATGGCGGCAACGTTCACCTTGCCTTCTGAAGTCTTAGCCTTCAGCTGGAAGCGAACGAAGTTCGGAATTGCGATGGCAGCCAAAATACCGATGATTGCCACAACGATCATCAACTCGATGAGCGTAAAGCCCTTCTGGCTCTTCCCAAGGAACTTATTCATGTGCAGTCCTTTCTCTCTTTTCTGTTTGCCTTCGGGCTCGATGTGCCGTCGGGACATTCACTTTGTTCGGCTACCGGAGACGGCCCGGTATGCCGTGTTGTCCAAACCTCGTTGCAGCACACGTGCCAAGACAACTCGACTTTGAACTCTTATCGGCAAATCACCCCACCATGCTTGAGCCCCACAGGAGAATCAGATGACGGAGAAATGTTGCGAGTACCGCGAATCCAGTGGGCGGGCACCGCTACAGTGACAATTTTCGTCCCCCCGATCACCGAAGTTCGGCACTCCGGTCAAAGACCGGCGCCGGTTGCGAGCTTTCATGGAGCGCCTCGGGAACAGCACCGGGCTCAAACAGAGCGAAGTGCGGCGCCCTGATTTGCTTGCTTCAACGGAGACGATCTGAAGGCGATTCCCATCTGATCACAAAAATGCACCTGACTCGAAGCGTGCCGCTCGGGGGCCGACCGCAAATCCGCAACAACCGTCCAGAGTTGACATTCACAGGAGCAGGTGGCAATGTTGCGCCCGCCAAATCGGCGCTCGCTCCCATCGTCTAGCGGCCTAGGACGGGGCCCTCTCAAGGCTCAAACACGGGTTCGATTCCCGTTGGGAGCGCCACCGGATCCTCGTAGAACACAGAAACGTCTAGTACCAGCGCCCGCCGGCCACAGCGAACCCGCTATCGCCCCATACGCGCATGGAGAAGCTCTCGTGGCGAATCTCGTATTGGCTTGGATCGACTGTGAGTTCGGTGGACTCGATGTCGAAAAACACGACCTGACCGAAGTGGCCATCATCCTGACCGATTCTCGTCTGGTCGAAATCGAGGCCGCCGAGTGGAAGGTCCGGGCGAGACCCGAGCGTGTTTCCGCCGAAGCTGCCGCAATCTTTGGCTACGACAAGGAAATCTGGGACAAGGCCCCTGGCATCCGGCAGGTTTTGACCGAGTTGGTCGAGATGCTGCCGAAACGAGCGAAAGTCATGCCCGCCGGCCAGAACGTGCGCATGGATGTGATCTTCCTGGAACGCGCATTCCGCAACTGCGAGATGGATTACCCGTTCGACTATCACGTGATCGATCTGGCGACGCTATTCTACAGTTGGTCCCTGGTCTCGGGCGAAGAACCGAGCGCCCTTTCCCTGCGTCAGGCCGCACAGACCGCCGGACTGCTCAATGGTGCCGTTGAGCACCGGGCCATGGCCGATACCCGCCTGACCCTGGAAACGTTTCGCCACTTCATCGGTGCGCTGGCGCCCAAGCCTCCGGCATAGCCCAGTCTCCCGAAATCTGCGCGACGTTTCAGACGCGATCAGCCCGGCCGGTTTCCGATGGATTCGGCTCGATGCGGACCTGCCACTTGCGGATCGCTCCCCAATCGATGCGAGCAAGGATCGGTGCGAGCGTCTTTGAGAGCAGTCCCCCTGGCCTGAAGTAGACCGACGAGCCGAAATCGATCAGGACGGGATGACCTTGTGGGTCCGCGAGCACGTTGCTGCGATGTCTGAGATCGAGATGGACGATGCCCCGGAGATGCATGGCGCGAACTGCCGAGCGGAGTTCGTCGATGAAGGTCTCGGGCAACTTGCCGGCCAGATCCCGGGTCATGCGGACACCCGGTCGGTATTCGATCACCAACGCGAGGGGATCGAGCAGCCCCAGCAGGCTGGGCACCCGCGGAGAGCCCGCGAGGAGGCGGTATGCCCTGGCCTCTCGTCGCGTCAGCCAGCGGCCGTAAACTGCTCGGACGATCCGGCTGCGGGGTTCGTAGTCCTTGACGACTACATGTTGACCGTCGCGAAGCTCGACCAACAGAACATCGGGATTCGCCCAATTGCCCCGGTGCAAGATTTCGCGTGTGCGACCGGCCAGATCTCGACGCTCGAGTCCAGCTGGGGCCGAGATTCCCGACCTCCTCGCGACATCGTACGCCGGCTCTGCAGCGGTATTGGACACGGGCTCCGACATTTCAGGGACCAAACTGTGCCCGCAGGGCAAAGACCAGCAGACCGGCGAGCAGCGCGATCAAGGTCCCAAGTTCGTTGTTGTCGACGTAGCGCTGGGAATTCCAGGATCGACTGAACTCCTCGCCAACAACCTCGTCGACCCGGGGACGCCATGCTCGAAACGCGGGGAGAAGTGCCGGCACCGCGTCGCGGTAGCACGCGTAGCGATCTCCATAGAGGAGTACGAGCCGTTCACTCTCGATTCGCTCTTTGCGCGGGAAGTACAGCATGAAGAACCACGGCAAGAACACAGCCATCAGGACCAACGATGCGGGGCCTCCGGCAATCAGCGCAAACCCCGTGCCGACGAGCAAGGTCCCGGCATACAGTGGATGGCGCAGGTGAGCGTACGGTCCGGTGACGGTGAGGAAATTGTTCTTGACCAGATGGCCCGCCCCCCAACCGCGCAGGGCCGCACCGAGAATCACTAGTCCGCCCCCCACCCCAATACTCAACGGATGAGGTCGAAGAAAGACGACAGCCAGTATGCCCAGGCCGTAGAGCAGGGCAAAGCGGAGCTTTAGATTCTTGAGGCGAATCGGGTTGCGCATGAAAGCCGAAAGCTAGACAGGCTTGTCGATTTCGGCAACGCGACTTGTACCTAGCCCGCATAATAATGCCGGCTAGATGGGGACCGGTTACCGGGCTCACGCTAACTAGACGAAAAAGGCCCGGCGCCGTAGCGATTCTTTACGAGATTCCAGAGATCCTTCCGCAGGCGCTCTTTGAACTCGGGATCGGCGTGGATCGCGAGGTAGTCAGCCGCGAGAAAATCATCGAGCTCTGCTCGAGTCGCCGGGACTTCGGGCCCGCCATCGATCGCGGTTACGCCCCCGACGCTGCTGCGTCGATCCACGCGCTGCTTGGGACCTTTTGCTTCGGCCGATGCCATTTTGCCCTCAATCGCTCTTCGATTAGACACTTCTGACTTCACTCCCGCTACCCCTTCAATACCCAATGTTGCCTGTGACCCGTGACAACGATTCTTTGCGACAAACCTGCTCTTGCGATCTCATGGCTCATATTGGTGATGGGAGGTTGTCTAGTTGAGCGGTTTCCAGAAGCAATCGCTTGACCCGATACAAGCACGATCGCACTGAATCGCTCGAACGCTGTGTGCGCTTGGAAATTTCTCGAATCGACATATTTTGCAGGTGGCGCATGTCGAAGATTTCCACCTGCCATTCACCAAACTCTTCGAGCTGATCGACAACGTTCTTCAAGTATCGCTGGATCGACAGCTGCTCTTCTGGAGTACAGTTTGCGAAGCACTTGGCCGGTCGCAGCTGCTCATGGCCAATTTCTCGCATGCGCTGGGTGATGTTCTTCGCCTGACGCAGACCGTTGTTGGTCGTATTCTTGGCGATCCCGTAGATCCACGACAGCAGCGTCGAGCGCCCGCTGTACTTGTCGATGGATGAGAAGACGATGGTAAACGTCTCCTGCACGACCTCTTCCGCATCGGCGTGATTGCGAATTCGCGCGTAGACGAAGTTGTAGATCCGCTGGAAATAGCGACTGTAGAGCTCGTTGAAGTGGGCTTCGCTTCGCTCGCGAATGCCTTCAATGAGATCCAGATCCGTCAGCGCGGAAGGCGCAACACTGTCCGAAGAAATGACGGGTGCGGAATCTACTGATCGTTCGACTGGATGCTTTGCGTTGGGCTTCCGCGGTTGACGAACTCTGACCCCGGAGCCGTTCTGCTTTCCACAAGAATGTGCGGATCCAATAGGAGCTTTTTGGGGCAACGCTTTAACCTCGCGTTACCCTTCCCAAGGTGACGGTCAACCAGCACCGTCGAAATGTAAGTGGCAATAAACAACGCTAGGTGGCGAAAAAAGTGCGGGTTTTTCCAGAAAACAAAAAAACACCCACGGGGAGGCCCCAAAAGACCAGTAGCGTGCAGCCGCGGCTCAGCCGCGAATCAGCGGCTCGAGTCCGGGAGTCCCGTCCGAGAGCACCCGGCGCATGCGGTAGAGATTTGCCTTGATCGCGTCTTCCGATTTATCGAGCGCCTCGGCAATCGCGCGAATCGACAGGCGCCTCAAGTGCTTGAGGTGGAAGATTCGGCGCTGCAGCGGGGTGAGCTCGTTCTCGATGATGTCGTCACAACGCACCAGCATGCGGCGCGCATCGGCCCGCTCGTCTGCCGGGGCCTCGGGGCCGGCGACGTCCAGGGCGCTTCCGGATTCGAGAGGCTGGAGAATCGGGCGCACCTTGCGGAAGCGTCGATTCACGGTGTTGCGCGTGATGCCGAATATCCACACCAACAGAGAGGATTGCCCCTGAAACGAGGGCAGCGCCTTCAACAGAATGATGAAGACTTCCTGGGTCACATCTTCCGCTTCGCCCGCATCGCCGAGGCGCTTCATCGCAAAGCGGAACACCCGGGGAAAATACGCTTCGTATAGAAGATTGAACGGTTCGAGGTTTCCGCCGAGAATTTCGTCGACGAGTTCGCGATCCGACGCCCAGCTCTTCTCCTTCTCAGAGCTCCCGTGCAGTTCCTGTGGTCTCGATTCTTTGCGCTTCTTGGACTTCGCCGCTTCAGCCGTGCTTCTCGCCACTCTCGCCACTCTCGCCACAATGTCACTCCCGCTTACTCTCGGGATCTGAAAAATGACTGGAGATTTTGCGTCGCGGCCTGCGATCGATGAAGCGGGTTTTTTTAGACGTTTCGATTCGCGTCGACCGGCCTGGTGTGGCCACCCATATTGCGATCGAACAACGTGCTTGCCCAACCTACGATCAACAGTCCGAGTGCAGTCGGTATCGCGTCTTCGCTTGCCGCTCGTGCATGACCCGCGGTTTCCGTGTGCAACAGCACTTGGTTCGCATGTCGATCTTGACGAACTTCGCGAAAATGGCTCTTCGAGGTTTGCTGAGGGTGTTCCCCTGATCAATCGATCAACACAACAGCACTCGAAGGCTCCAGACTCCTTGTCCCGGACTTGCTCTATCGATATCGATATCGAAATCGATGTCGACATAGATCAACCATTTCGGTTGATTCTCCGGGGGGTCTGGCGAAGTTGACTCTCTCCCTGTCGGTTCCTCAAATCCAATGAACTCTTCAAAAGTTGGGGCTTACGCCCCTGGCTTACACAGAAAGCAATCGACGTGCCATTCACTGGAGGTGAGCAATTCATAATTTATGTAGTTGAAATCGTTACGGTTTTCTTGTTGTAACCCGGAGAATCCTCGATTCGATCAGATCGCTCCGAAGAGAAATTGTTTTCCCATCGAGGGAATTAATTTCTCGCCTCTAGGCAATGATTTGCTCATCTTGCACGATCTGCGGAGCGAGCAGCCGGAGGCTCAGAGTTTGCCGGGAATGATCCACCAGCGATCGTCAGCAAATTCCCAAACGTCGCGACGGGAGTAGTCAACCGACCAGAAGCGCAGTGGCAGGGCATTGTCGCCGCGAAACGCCACGATGGTCACGACGCGGTCTGCCCCCTCTTCGACGTGAAGGGACAACAATTCGATGTGCTGGGGACGGTTGGCTCGGAAATGCTGAAGGTCCAGGGCCTGCACGAGATCGGCGTAGTAGTCGGCAAACGCTTCCTTGCTGTGAAAGAACTCCCGCAGCGCTGGATCGTGGAAGGTCGAGATACTGTTGACCCGCCGATGCGCGAGCCGCTGGTAGAAGATATCGGCCAGCCGCGACAGGCGGGTCAGCGAGCGGCGTTCGAAGTCCTCGAAATCGGTCTTGGCAAGATCTGCCTCGAACTCGGCGACGACGATCTCGATCGCCGGTAGGGGCGTTTGCGGGCGCTCGCTTTCGAATCGACTCTGCCACACTTCGAACAGGCTGGAATTCGCACATCCGATCGTGAATCCGAGCAGCAGCATGATCGGCAGCAGGCTGAGGGTCCCGCCCCGAGATCGACGACGGGCTCTCGCGGTTGTCTGTACCCTGGAAGAGATCTCCTCGCTTGGAATCGACTTCATCAGTTCGCTAGCTCCTCGATCCATCGCTGCCGTCAATGGCTTCGATCGCCGCCTGGGCGGCCGCCAACCGTGCAGCGGGCACGCGAAACGGCGAACAGGAAACATAGTCCAGACCGATCCGCGCGAAGAACTTCACGCTCTTGGGGTCTCCTCCGTGCTCACCACAGATCCCCAGTTTGAGGTTTGGCTTGGTCGCCCTGCCCTTTTGGGCCCCCATCTTGACCAACTCCCCGATCCCCTCCTCGTCCACGGAGACGAAGGGATCGTCTTCGAGAATCCCGGCCTCGATGTAGTCGGGCAAAAACTTCCCAGAATCGTCCCGGGAAAGCGCATAGCCCATCTGCGTGAGATCGTTGGTGCCAAAGGAGAAGAAGTCGGCTTCGCGGGCGATCACGTCGGCCGTCAGGCAAGCCCGCGGCACTTCGATCATGGTGCCAATACTCGGCCGCACCCGAGACCCCGCAAATTGGCTTCGCACCTCTTCGATTACGACCTCGGCCTGGCGGCGCAACAGGGCGAGTTCTCCGTGATGGCTCACCAATGGGATCATGATCTCGGGGAGCACCTTGATCCCCTCGGCCTCCACCACACACGCCGCTTCGGTGATGGCACGCACCTGCATACGGTAAATGTCCGGATACGTCACCCCCAGGCGGCATCCCCGGTGGCCGAGCATGGGATTGAATTCGTGAAGTGCCGCGAGATTTGCCCGCACCTTTGCAACCTGGACTCCCAACGCTTCGGCGAGCTCCACGATGGCGGCATCGCTCTGGGGCAGGAATTCGTGCAGTGGCGGATCGAGCAGACGGATCGTCACCGGCAGTCCATCCATGGCTCGGAAGATCTCGGCGAAGTCGTCGCGCTGCACGGGCAACAGCTCTGCGAGGGGTTTGGCGCGCTCCTCGACGTTGCGGGCGAGAATCATCTCCCGCACGAGCAGGATTCGATCGGGCTCGAAGAACATGTGTTCCGTGCGGCAGAGGCCGATTCCCTCGGCACCGAATTCCCGCGCAAGCCTTGCATCTGCAGGGGTATCGGCATTGGTCCGCACCCGGATTTTTCGCACTTTGTCTGCCCAACTCATCAGCTTGGCAAAGGACTCGCCGACCTCGGGGGTCACCGTCGCAACCTCACCCAACATCAGTTCACCGGTACCCCCGTCGATCGTGACGACGTCTCCCTCTTTGATGACGAGTTCGCCTACGCGCATCCGGCGTTGGTCGTAGTCGATCTCGAGTGCCGAACAACCGGTGACACAACTCTTCCCCATACCCCGCGCGACGACCGCGGCGTGGGAGGTCATCCCGCCGCGAGCCGTCAAGACCCCCTCGGATGCGTGCATACCCCCGATGTCTTCCGCAGACGTTTCTATCCGGACCAGGATCACCTTTTCGCCGGCCTTGGTGCGCATGTCCGCGCGCTCGCTGTCAAAGATCACGACGCCTACCCCCGCCCCGGGCGAGGCCGGCAAGCCCCGCGCGATGACATCGCAGACGGCATCGGGATCCAGGGTCGGGTGCAAGAGCTGGTCCAGCGAGGTGGCATCAACCCGCGAAATGGCCTGCTTGCGGGTGATCAAGCGCTCCTCTGCCATTTCGACGGCAATTCTCACCGACGCGGTGGTCGTGCGCTTGCCGGTGCGGGTTTGAAGCATCCAGAGCTTGCCCTGCTGAATGGTGAATTCGATGTCCTGCATGTCTCGGTAGTGCTTTTCGAGACGCTTGTAGATGCCGACCAGTTCCCGATAGGCGCCGGGCATCTCCAATTCGAGGGTCGGGAGGTCCCTGGTGTCCGCGGTGCGGCTCGCCTCGTTAATCGGCTGAGGGGTCCGGACACCGGCTACGACGTCCTCACCCTGGGCGTTCGTGAGATACTCGCCATAGAATTGCTTCTCGCCGGTAGCTGGATCCCGGGTAAACGCCACGCCGGTCGCGCAGTCGTCGCCCATATTGCCAAACACCATCGCCTGAATGTTGACTGCGGTGCCCCAGGCCTCCGAGATGCCGTGCAGGCGACGGTAAATCTTGGCCCGTTGGTTCTGCCAGGAGCTGAAGACCGCACCGATTGCCCCCCAGAGTTGCTCCATCGGATTTTGGGGAAACGGCTCGCCGGTGTGCTCTTCGGCGATCTCCAGAAAGTCGCGAACCAACCGCTTGAGATCCTCGGTATCGAGGTCGGTGTCGAGGTCGATTCCCTTGGCGTGCTTCGTATCGTCGATCCGCATCTCGAAGCGGTCTCGCGGGACGTTCAGCACCACATCGCCATACATCTGTATGAAGCGTCGATAGCTGTCGTAGACAAAGCGTTCATTCGCACGCGCGGCGAGCCCGAGAACGGTTTCGTTCGTCAGTCCGAGATTGAGAATCGTGTCCATCATGCCGGGCATCGATGCGCGAGCCCCGGAGCGCACCGAAATCAGCAGCGGGTTTTCGGCGTCGCCAAAGCGGGCGCCGATGTTCCGCTCGACCATGGCAATGGCCGCGACGATCTCCCCACGGATCCCGCGCGAGATGACGCCGTCCCTTCGATTGAACTCGCCACAGACTTCGGTCGTGATTGTGAAGCCGGGCGGCACCGGAATGCCCAGCGCGGACATCTCGGCGAGGTTGGCCCCCTTCCCCCCGAGCAGGTCGCCCATGTCCGCGCAACCATCCGCCTTGCCATCGCCGAAGGAATAGACGCGCTGGACCGATGATTTTGCTCGGCGCGTATTGGCGGCTGATTTCTTTTTCTTCGCGCTCTTCTTTTTGGTTGCGGATTTCTTTTTCTTCGCGCTCTTCTTTTTAGTCGCACTCTTCTTGCTCTTCTTCCTGGCGCTCACGTAGCAAACCCCAGTAAGTCGCTCAGGTAGCCGACCAGCCCGTCGATCGGCACCCGATCTTGCCGCATGGAGTCGCGCTCGCGGACGGTTACTTTCTGGTCGTCCTGGGAGTCGAAGTCGTAGGTAATGCAGAACGGAGTTCCGACTTCATCTTGTCGTCGGTAACGTCGGCCTATATTGCCCGATTCGTCATAGTAGATGTTCCAGTGTTTGCGCAGGCTCTCAGCGACCTTGCGCGCGTCTTCTGAGAGTTTCTTCGACAGCGGCAACACCGCCGCTTTGATTGGTGCAATGGCCGGGTGCAGCCGCATCACGGTCCGGGTTTCCCCGTCTTCTAGAGCCTCTTCTTCCAGTGCGTTGCAGAGCAGCGCCAAACAAGTGCGATCGATCCCCATTGAGGTTTCGATCACCATCGGGGTGTACTTCTCTTTTGTGGTTTCGTCGGTCAGTGCCAAATCTTTGCCCGAGAACTCCGTGTGCTGAGAGAGATCCCAGTCTCCGCGATCGTGTACCCCTTCGATTTCCTGCCAGCCGAACGGGAACTCAAAATCGACGTCGACGGCGACCTTGGCGTAGTGAGCCAGCTCATCGGATTCGTGCGTCCGGTTGCGAATCTTGTCGTCGGCGAGACCGATATCGCGGTGGAACTGCAGGCGCTCTGCTCGCCAGTACTCGAACCATTTTTCGCGTTCGCTGGGATGGCAGAAAAATTCCATCTCCGCCTGTTCGAATTCTCGCGAGCGAAAAGTGAAGTTGCGCGGCGTGATTTCGTTGCGAAACGCTTTGCCGATCTGTGCGATCCCGAACGGCACCTTCTGTCGCGCGGCTTCGCGCACCCGTTTGAAGTCGGTGAATATCGATTGGCAGGTTTCGGGACGCAGGTACGCCGACTGGCTGCCGTCCTCCGACGCGCCGATCTGGGTCTCGAGCATCAGGTTGAAGTTCTTTGCTTCAGTGAGGTCGTGCTCGGAAGTTCCCTCGCGCGACGGACACGGCCCCGCATCGTCGAGCTGATCTGCCCGGAAGCGCTTCTTGCAGGCTCGACAGTCCACCATGGGATCACTGAAATTGTCTGCATGACCCGAGGCTTCCCAGGTGCGGGGATGGGCAATGATCGAGGTGTCGACTCCGACGACATCGCTGCGCTCACGCACCATTCGCTGCCACCACAGCGCCTTGAGATTGTTCTTGAGTTCGACCCCCAAGGGCCCGTAATCCCAGAATCCATTGATGCCGCCATAGATCTCGCTCGACGCAAAGATAAAGCCCCGCGCCGCGCACAGTGAGACCAACTTTTCCATCGCGGCGGGTTGGCGCGCACTCTGAGTAGTAGACATGGACCCGTCCGTCATAAGATTGAATGCCTTGATTTGCGATCGATTGAAGCCGAGATTTACGGCGGTAATTTGGGGGCCGAGTATTCCCCTCAGCCGAGTCTTGCGCCACCCCCAACTGTGGAACCGGGTCGCGAGAAGGCATCGCGAAGGAACGCCTCGCTGTGCAGTTCGAGTCCGACGTGAAAGCGATGAAAACGGCCGATCAGCTCCTCGGCTTCTTGCATCTCACGTTTTCCCATTGCGAGACGATCCAGTTTCTGGATTCCCAAACGCAGTCCCTGTTCGAGCGCACGCAATGTCCCGAGGTGGACAGGCAGAAAATTGCCTTCTTGGCCCCGGCAACCCTCGCAGTGGGCGCCGCCATCTCCCAGGTGAAATGACAAGACGCCAGCACCGCGGAGTTCTTCCGCGCAGCGCACGCAATGGCGCAGTTCGGGGCGCAGTCCCAGGGCACTCAGACTCTCGAGCTTGAGGAATAGGCGCAGTTTCGGATTGGGAACGACCGTCTCTAGATCCTGCATGGCCGAGAGCGCGAAATCGAAGAGTCTCTGGGCATCGCCCCCGGCGCTGCCCTCGGGCGCGAGCCGCCCCAACAATTCGACCAAATAGCAGCCGAGCGCAAAGCGCGCGGGATCGCCGCGAAGTGCCAGGAAGGGAGAGATCAGCTTTGCGCGGCCAATGTGTGTCATGCGCCGAGGTCGCATTTGCAGCTCGACATCGAGATGGTTCATCAGATCCAGGGTGCCGGGGAAGCGCTTGATACTCTTGCGAGCACTCTTCGCCATCGCCGTCACCCGACCGAGATCCGGAGTCAGCAGATGTACGATGCGATCGGTTTCCCCGATATCCACATAGCGCAGCAGGATCGCTTCGGTCTTGTGAGTCGCCAATGGGGTCAGGGTTCCGCTGTGTGCGCATCGGCGCGCACAGGCTCACCGCTGGCGGCGCCACGGAACCCGGTCTGCAGGAGCTGCGGGAAGTCGGACGCTTCGGGGGCCGAGGTCGCCTGGGGAAGCTTCTGCGGGGTCGGCTGGACCAGCGCCTGGGTCGCGCTGAAACTCGACACACCACCGGCTTCGGCCAGCGCCCGAACGGGATCTGTGCGCATGACCAATGGAGATGCATCGTCTCGTCCAGGCACGAGTTGCACTGCCACGCCGACCAGTCCGACGCTGATCAGCACCAGCAAGAGCCCTGCCACGAGAGCGCCGAAGCGCATCAGGCCGGCGCCGGCGAGCACCCGCGGAGAATATTTCGGCGAGGTCGGCTCCCGAGACATTCGCGCCAGGGTGTCGTCCAGATCGAGGCCCAGAGCGTCGGCAACGGTGCGCACGAAGCCGCGCACGAAGCCGTCATTCAAGCTGTCGAAGATCCCCGCTTCGAGTCTCTCGAGCGAGCGCAGGGGGATGTGGGTCTGGTCGCAGAGTTCCTTGCGCGAGATGCCGCGCAGCTCTCTCTGCATCGCGAGGTAGCGTCCGATGCTGGGAGTCGCTGCCGAGCCTTGGGAACCGTCAACGGAATCGACCCGAACCGCATCGGGGTCCCAATGCTCGCGGTCGTTCTCGATGTCAGGACTGAAGTCCACGCTGGCGTTTCTCACCCGATCGAGCTCTTGATCGCCCGCTTCCGAGTCGATTCTAGCCCGACTTTGCGCGACTTTGCCCGGCTTCCACCGACTTCAGCAAATTCTCGGCACGAGATTCGTCGTTAGCGCAGGACCTTCAAGTAGTCGCGAGACTCTTCGGCCCACGGGCCCTCCGGGTCGGTCCTGACCGTGACCGCAAAATACTTCATCGCCTTCTCTCGACGTCCCATGGAAACGAGAATCTGTGCCACGTGAAAGCTCGCCTCGGCTCGCGGTCCGTGGCCGATGGGATGCTTGATTACCCGCCGAAGATGCTTGACCGCCTTGAGGGTGTTTCCGGCCTCGCGTTCGAGAATCCCGAGATTGAGCGAAGCCGGCCAGAAGTCGCGGCGAAACTCGAGTGCCATTTGCAGACTCTCGCGCGCATCGTCAATGCGGCCGAGACTGAGCTCGGCCCGGCCTCGATTCGAATACGCAGTCCAGGGCCACGGGTAGAGCGGGTCCTCGATCAGGATCTGCGCGTGGGTGATGGCATCTTCGTACCGCTCCAACTGGAGATAAAAGGCGGACAGGTTGTTGTGCGCCTCCTGGTAGTCCGGCTTGAGTTCGATCGCGCGAAGCATCGCCGCCAGGGCTTTATCGTTGTGTCTCTGCCGGCGGTACCCCTCGCCGAGCCAGAGCTGGGTCTTGGGGTCCTTGGGGTTGCTCTTGGCCGCAAAAACCAACTCGCGCAGGGCGATGGCGTTGTGCCCCTTGGCCAGGTAGTCCATTCCCAGATCGCGTCTTGCCTCGGCCTGGAAGAGTAGCGTTTCGGCTTCTGTCGGAAGACTTGGGTCGACGACAACCGTCATGCACCCGGTCTGTACGAGGGCAAACACGATCGTCAGCACCCATAGCAATAGCGGCGCTAGCCGTATGCCTGGACCTGCAGTTGCCGGTACTCGCAATCGATCAAATCGGATGGTCATCCTTCCCTCCAGCAGTCTCATCAGTGTGAGACTCAAAAGCTACTGAGCAGTCGCGTCAAGAAACCCGAGTCATCCACAAACTCGTTTCCGAGTCGCTCAGACTCGATCGCGACTCGCGCCAAAATTTCAGATCCGGGCCTGGGCGGAACAGCGACTTGCGCTCCCTCCCCCTGCGCCTCTGATTTTCTTGTCGAACTCCTGCGGTCGCTCTTTCGCCGCTCGCGAAACTTCGTGAGCACCTGTGATCCCATTGCAATTTCCCGCGGTGTTTCGTCCCGCAACACCTCGTCGCCCGATTCGACGAACGATTGCGTGAGCAGATCGGCGATCGAAGCGCTTGCCGTGCTTTTGATCGGGCTCTTGGACTCGCCGTTCTGCACTGTACTGGTCAGTTCGATTTCCGACGCTTTTGCGTGGGGCACGGCCGCGGGTGGCGGCGTCTTGCGTTTGGCCACGTCGACTTCGGCGTTCGGCTCCGGGCGTCCCGCGCACAGGGAATGCCAGATTTTGGAAGCCCGGCTGCGGCCCGAGGAATTGCCCTGGCTCAGCAGATCTTCGTCGAATAGAAACCCCATCCCCTCTGAAAAGCTGAGTGCAGCGTCAAGCGCGGCCGCTGTGTTTCCAAAGTCCGCCGGATCCCCCTGGAACTTGAACGTGACCCCCTCCCCGCTCGAGACCAGGCTCACCCGAACCAACAGGATCAGGTCGCCGTAGTCGTTCGCGGCGAGCAGGATTCCCGCTCTGGCGGGCTCCACGTCGAGCATCTCGATATTCACAACGGGCGTATTCAGCGCGACACAGAATCCCGCAATCGCCGATTCAGGCACCGGCGGTTCTTCAGTACAGGGCATGAACATGCGCATTTCATCGGAACTTGCGGTCGCACTCTTGAGCATCTCTTGGGTGCAGGCGATTCCCGGAAGCCCCTGCGGTTTCAGGACCTTTACGAATCGTCCGAATGCGGGTTGAAGCACCGATCTGGGGCTTTCGCAGCAAGGAGATAGGGATACAATTGCGAGGAATTGTTCCGCTCGTGTGGGAACTTTGAATTATGATGCTGCTTGGCAGGAGGATGCGACGAAAGATAGAAACCGATTCAAGCTAGACGACATCGATACTTCATTGCGCCCATCAGTGAGCATCCGTGACCCAAGAAACAGACTCCTACAGTCAATTCAGGTATGAGAATTTGCCATCTTTGAAGATCCGATAACGATCCGATGAAGAAAAAATGAAGATCAAAAGAATCGAGAAGCGCCGAGATGTTTCTATTCGCTTTTGCGGAGACTCCGGCGACGGCATGCAACTTACCGGGACCAAGTTTGCCGACGAAACTGCGTTGGCGGGCAACGATCTTTCCACCTTTCCCGACTTCCCCGCTGAAATTCGCGCCCCGGCGGGCACCCTGGCCGGGGTGTCGGGGTTCCAGATCCACTTCGCCTCCGAACGGGTCCACACGCCTGCCGACTACCCGGATGTAATCGTGGCATTCAATCCGGCGGCGGTCAGGGCCAACGTTGGCGACCTGCGACCGGGCGCCATGCTGATCATCAACTCCGACGCGTTCAACAAAAAGGCCTGGCAGCGCGCGGGGTACACCGAAGACCCAATCCCCGATTTGCGAGAACGGTTTGAGTTGGTTGAAATTCCGCTCACTGCGCTCAATCGCGAAGCCCTGGTCGGTCTCGACCTCACGCAACGCGCCATCGATCGCTGCAAGAACTTCTTCGCCCTGGGCCTGTTGTCCTGGTTGTACGGGCGCCCGATGGAAAGCACCGAGCGCTGGCTCGGGAACAAGTTCGAGGGGGATGTGCTCGAAGCCAACACCCGCACCTTGCGTTCGGGATGGGCCTTCGGCGAGACCACCGAGTTGTTTCCAGTTTCATACCAGGTGCCGGCTGCCAAGATCGAGGGGGGCAGCTATCGAAACATCACGGGCAATACCGCGTTGGCCTGGGGCATCATCGCCGCTCGGGTACTGATGGACCGCCAGGTATTCCTGGGCGCGTACCCGATCACGCCGGCCACCGACGTATTGCACGAGGTCGCGCGACATCGCAACTTCGACATCAAGACATTCCAGGCCGAGGACGAGATGGCCGCGGTCAGTTCCGCGATCGGCGCTTCGTTTGCTGGAAATCTCGGCGTCACCGTCAGCAGTGGGCCCGGCATCATGCTCAAGCAGGAGGCGATCGGGCTCGCGATCATGGTCGAGTTGCCACTTGTGGTGATCGATGTCCAACGCGCGGGGCCGTCGACCGGATCGCCGACCAAGACCGAGCAAGGCGACCTGCTCCTCGCCCTCTTCGGTCGAAGCTCCGAAAGCCCAATGCCGATCCTGGCTCCGTCGAGCGCCGGCGACTGCTTCGACACGATGATCGAAGCGTTCCGTCTGGCGGTGAAGTACATGACGCCGGTGATGGTGCTCTCGGACAGCTACCTCGCGAACAGTTCCGAGCCCTGGAAGATCCCCGACATCGAGACACTTCAGCGCTCGCCGATCCGCTTCGCCAAGCGCGAGGACTTCGGAGAAGAGGGGTTCATGCCCTACGTGCGTGATCCCGAAACCCTCGCGCGCCCCTGGGCCATTCCGGGCGAACCGGAACTCGAGCATCGTCTGGGTGGACTGACCAAGGAACCCGTGACGGGAAACGTGGTCTACGACCCGGACAACCACGCCGCAATGCTGAAACTCCGCGCTGATAAGATTGCGGGAATTGTGGCCGACATTCCCAACATCGAGGTCGACGGCCCCACTTCCGGCGACCTGCTGGTGGTGGGCTGGGGCAGCACCAACGGCGCCATCACCGCAGCGGTCGATGAAGCGCGAGAGGACGGGCTCTCCGTCTCGCGGATCCACATCCGGCACATGAACCCGCTGCCGAGCAATCTCCAGGATGTGCTGAGTCATTTCAAACACATCCTGCTGCCAGAACTCAACGGTGGTCAGTTGAGCATGATTCTGCGGTCTCTCTTTCTGTTGGACATCCAACCCCTGAACAAGGTCGCTGGGCAGCCGTTCCGGATCGCCGAGATCCGAAGCGCCATCGACGAAATTTTGCGCGAGGTGAACTGAGCATGGCTGCTTCCGCGAGTCCATTGACCCGAAAAGATTTCGTATCCACCCAGGACGTTCGCTGGTGCCCCGGCTGCGGCGACTACTCGGTCCTCGCCAACGTGCAGCGGGTGATGCCGGAGTTCGTCGAAAAGCGCGAGAACGTGGTCTTCATTTCGGGCATCGGCTGTAGCAGCCGCTTTCCCTACTACATGAACACCTACGGCTTTCATACGATTCACGGTCGTGCGCCCTCGTTCGCGACGGGCATCAAGGCCAGCAATCCCGATCTCTCGGTCTGGGTCGTCACCGGGGACGGGGACGGTCTGTCGATCGGCGGCAATCACCTGCTGCACACGATTCGCCGGAACCTCGACCTGCAGATCCTGCTCTTCAACAACAAGATCTACGGTCTGACCAAGGGGCAGTACTCGCCGACATCGGACGAGGGAACCCGGACCAAATCTTCACCCCACGGATCGATCGATCACCCGATCGATCCAATTTCGTTTGCGCTGGGCTCCGGCGCGACTTTCGTCGCCCGAACCATCGACGTCGACGCGACGCATATGCAGCAGACCTTGCGTCGCGCCCACGCCCACAAGGGCACGGCCTTCGTCGAGATCCTGCAGAATTGTCCGGTCTTCAACGACGGAGTCTGGGAAGACGTCCAGGATCGCAAGACCCGCCCCGATAACTCGATCTCTCTGGTACATGGGGAGCCCCTGGTATTCGGCACGCCCGGCAATCTGAAAGGGATTGTGATGAACGACGGAAACCCGCAGGTCGTTGACCTGACAGACGACGAGGATCCCCTCGCAAAGGGCATCGTGGTCCACGACGAGTTTCTCGAATCGACCGCCTACGCGTTCGCCCTGGCCACGTTGTGCCGTCCAGACTTCCCGCTGCCCGTCGGCGTGCTGCGCCAGGTCGAGAAGACCTGCTACGAGGACGAGCTCGAGGCGCAGATCCAGGACTCGATCGACACCAAGGGCCCCGGCAGCCTGGAAAAGCTGCTCCATTCGGGCGATACCTGGCAGGTTCCCGGGTAGCGCCGATCCTGGCGTGCCTCGATCGACACCTACGACCAAGACCAAGACCAAGACAAAGACAAAGACAGATCGAGCCTAACCAACGAGCTCCGGAGCGCGCTCGGCGAGAGCCTTGCCAATTTCAGCGGGCGAAGCGGCAATCGCCACATCGGCCTTCTTTAGCGCGTCGATCTTGTCGCTCGCCTTGCCCTTGCCGCCGGCAATAATCGCACCGGCGTGTCCCATGCGCTTGCCGGGCGGCGCGTTTTGTCCGGCGATGAAGCAGGCCACTGGCTTGTCGACGTTCGACTGGATGAACTCCGCCGCTTCTTCTTCGGCGGAGCCGCCGATTTCGCCGATCATCACGATCCCCTTGGTATCGGGATCGGCCTGAAACAGGGCCAGGGCATCAATGAAGTTGGTCCCGATGATCGGATCCCCCCCGATCCCCAGACAAGTCGACTGCCCGATCCCGAGGCGCGAGAGCTGATCGACCGCCTCGTACGTGAGCGTTCCCGAGCGCGACACGACGCCCACCGGACCCGGTCGCGTAATCTGCGCGGGCATGATGCCGATGCGACACTGTTCGGGCGTCACGATTCCGGGACAGTTCGGACCCACCAGCCGGGTCTTTCCCCCCTTGATCGCCGCCGCGGTCCGCGCCATGTCGTTGGCCGGAATCCCCTCCGTGATACAGACCGTGACTTCGAGCTCCGCTTCCGCGGCTTCGAGAATTGCGTCGGCCGCCCCCGGTGGCGGCACAAAGATCACCGATGCCGTGGCGCCCGTATCCGCCACCGCTTCGGCCACGGTGTTGTAGATTGGAATTCCCTCGATCGTCGAACCCCCACGGCCCGGGTGCACGCCCCCGACCACCTGGGTGCCGTATTCCAGCGAGAGTTTCGCGTGGAAGGTTCCCATGCGGCCCATGCCCTGAATCAGCAGCTTCGTATTCTTGTCACAGAGAATTGCCATGGGTCCTAGCCCTCTCCCCGGGCGGCAACAGCGCGTTCGCCCGCTTCCTGCAGCGTCTCGGCCGCGATGATGTTGAGATCTGAGTCGGCGAGAATCTTGCGCCCTTCGGCGGCATTGGTGCCCTGGAGCCGAACGATCAGGGGCACTTCGATTCCCAACTCGGCCGCGGCAGCCAGGATGCCCTCCGCGATCAGATCACAGCGCACGATGCCACCAAAGATGTTCACCAGGATCACCTTCACCGCGTCGTCTCGCAGAATCAGCTTGAAGGCGTCCATCACCTTTTCTTTGTCCGCACCTCCCCCTACGTCGAGGAAGTTGGCGGGGGAACCGCCGCAGAAGGTGATCATGTCGAGGGTTGCCATCGCCAGCCCCGCGCCATTCACCATGCAGCCGATATCGCCGTCGAGACCCACGTAGGCCAGGTCGAGTTCGGTGGCTTGACGTTCGCGATCGTCTTCTTCGTCGGGGTCGCGCAACGCGGCGATGTCCGGGTTGCGATAGAGCGCACCGTCGTCGAAGTTGATCTTTCCGTCGAGTGCGATCACGTTCCCGTCACCGGTGATGACCAATGGGTTGATCTCCACCTGCGACGCGTCTTTCGCCATGAAGAGATCGAACAGGCCACGCACGAACGGTACGAACTTCACGATCGTCTCGGCGTCGAGACCGAGACCGAATCCAAGCTGTCGCACCTGATAGTCGCGCAAACCTACGTTGGGCTCGACGTGGACGGTGAGAATCTTCTCCGGGGTCTTGGCTGCGACCTCTTCGATTTCCATCCCGCCCTCGGTGGACGCGACGATGGCAAATTTTTCTGCCGAGCGATCCAGCAAAATGGCGAGGTAGAGTTCGCGCGCAATATCCGATCCCGCCTCGACATAGACCTTGCGCACGAGCTTGCCTTCGGGGGGCGTCTGGGGCGTGTGGAGCGTCATGCCGAGAATCTCGCTGGCCGCCTGCTTGGCTTCACTGGGGGACTTGGCGAGGATGACGCCACCGCCCTTGCCGCGACCGCCCGCGTGAACCTGGGCTTTGACCACCACGATCTTGCTGCCGAGTTCGCGCGCTGCCGCCTCCGCTTCAGCCGGAGTCGTAGCCAGGATGCCCTCGGGCACCGCCACGCCAAATTCGCGCAGCAACCCCTTGGCCTGATACTCGTGAACGTTCATTGAGTTTCTCCTATCCGATTCGATTGCGCGGCGCCGAACGGCGCCGACGCGCTGCGGCCGTTCAACCCCCGGCGGCTCGCCGCCCTATTCTCTTTCGTGATTAAACGTCGAGTTGTTCGACCAGCGTGCGCACGTGTTCGACCGAGGCGTCGAAAGCCTTCTTGTCGTCACCCTCGAGTTCCAGCTCGATGATTCGTTCGACCCCGCCCGCGCCCAGGACGCAGGGAACGCCGATGTAGAGACCGTCTACGCCGTACTCCCCTTCGAGCAGACAGGCACAGGCGAGCACACGCTTTTGATCCTTGAGAATCGCTTCGCCCATCTCCAGGGCCGATAGCGCCGGGGAAACAAATGCCGAACCCGTCTTGAGCAGACCCACGACTTCTCCCCCCGCACCCTTGGTGCGCTCGACGATCGCCTGGATCTTGTCCTCCGCGAGTAGCTTGCGCACCGGAATGCCAGCGACCGTGCAGTAGTCGACCAGGGGCACCATGGTATCGCCGTGCCCACCGAGCACGAGGGCGGTCACGTCGCGAACCGACACCTCGAGTTCCCAAGCGATGAAACTGCGAAATCGGGTCGAATCCAGCACCCCGGCCATTCCGACCACGCGATTCTTTGGAAAGCCCGAGATCTTCTGAAAGGTATAGACCATCGCGTCGAGGGGATTCGAAACCACGATCACGTAGGCGTCGGGGCAGTTGTCGCGAACGCCTTCTGCCACTTGCTTCATGATCTTCACGTTGGTCGCGAGCAGGTCGTCGCGGCTCATGCCCGGCTTGCGGGCGAGACCCGCGGTGATGATGACGAGGTCGGCTCCAGCGATGCCTGCATAGTCGTTGGTACCTGAGATGCTGGCGTCCGAACCCGCCAGCGGAGAACCTTCGGCCATGTCGAGTGCCTTGCCCTGGGGCAGGCCTTCTACGACGTCGAAGATGACGACGTCACCGAGCTCGCGATAGGCCGCCTGCTCCGCGAGTACGCCGCCAATGTTGCCGCCACCGATCAGAGCAATTTTATTTTTCATGTTGGGGGTAAATCCTTCTAACCGTGGCACTCGGGAGCGCGTGAGTCCCGGAATGTCGGTTGCTTGAGTCCCGGAACCGTGATGGATCCGCGGGTCGGTTTGCGCAGAGGTGTGGGGGGTACGTGCCGAGCGCTAATCACTGTGCTGAGTTTGTAAGGGATCTCCGCCTCCATCGCAAAAGCACAAAATCGCAAAATTCATCTCGCAGACCGTCGCAGAGGGATCAGGCATTGGGTTTGGGTTTTTGAACCCGAATCGAAAGTTCTTCGAGCTGATTTTCCTCGACCGCTGAGGGAGCCTGCATCAGCAGATCCTGGCCCCGCTGGGTCTTCGGGAAGGGGATGACGTCCCGCAGGCTCTCGGCCTTGGCCATCACCATCGCCCAGCGGTCGAAGCCGAACGCGAAACCGCCGTGGGGGGGAGCACCGGTATCGAGGGCCTCGAGTAGAAAACCGAAACTGCTCATCGCCCTTTCCCGGGTGTACCCCATCAGTTCGAGAATCTTGAGCTGGACATCGCAGCGGTGGTTGCGGAGACTGCCGCTGCCGAGTTCGACCCCGTTGAGCACGACGTCGTAGTGGGTCCCGCGCACGGCCTCCGGATTGCTGTCGAGCAGTGGAATGTCCTCTTCGAGCGGCGCCACGAAGGGCTGATGTACGTAGGTGAGTTGGCCCTCGGCGTCTCGTTCGAAAAGCGGAAAGTCGACGACCAGCAGGACATCCCATTCGCGACCGTCGGTTCGGCCGAGGCGCTTGCCGAGATCGATGCGCAGACGCGACAGGATGGCGTTGGCCCGCCCCGCCTCGTCGGCCTGGAAGAAGACAAGGCTGCCGGGTCCGAGACCGGTCGCCTTGGCGATCGCCTCTCGCTCGCCATCGGAGAGAAACTTTGTAATGGGCGACTTCCACTCGCCGTCCTCGCCGATGCGAATCCAGGCGAGCCCCTTGGCCCCGAGTTCTTTGCGCACGAGCTTTTCCAGGCGATCGACTTCGCCGCGAGACAGCTCCTTGGCATCCGGGACGTGGAGACATTTGACAATGCCCCCCGCGTCGACGTTGGAACGAAACGCCTTGAACTCACTCGCCGCAAATACCTCGGTCAAATCACAAAGTTCGAGGGTGATCCGGGTGTCGGGCTTGTCGGAACCGTAGCGGTCCATCGCTTCTTTATAGGAGATGCGCCTGAACGGCCGATCGAACTTGACCCCAGCGGCCGCGGCACAACCCCGCTCGGTGACCTCCTCGAGCACCTCCAGGACATCTTCGACGCCGACGAAAGACATCTCGAGGTCGACCTGGGTGAATTCGAGCTGGCGATCGGCCCGCAGTTCCTCGTCGCGGAAACAGCGTGCGAGCTGGTAGTAGCGCTCGCAACCGCCGATCATCAGCAACTGCTTCATGATCTGAGGCGACTGGGGCAGTGCATAGAAGCTTCCGGGTTGCAATCGCGCGGGCACCAGAAAGTCGCGCGCGCCCTCTGGCGATGAACGCGTCAGAATGGGCGTCTCGATTTCCAAGAAGCCGAGTCCGTCCAGCGCTTCGCGCACCGCGTGCGCGAGTCTGTGTCGCACCTCGATCGCGCGCTGCAAAGGTGGACGACGCAGATCGTGAATGCGATGCCGGAGACGGGTCGACTCATCGGCGTCGGTCTCTTCGTCGATGGCAAAAGGTGGAGGCGTTGCGGAGTTCAGCAGCCGCAGCTCCTGGACAGTGACCTCGACACGACCGGATTTCATCTCGTCGTTGATCGAGTCTTCGGCGCGGTTCTCGAGTACACCGCGAACCATCAACACATACTCGTTGCGCAGCAAACCCGCGCGTTCGTGCGCCTGTTTCTCGACTTCGGGTTTGAAGACGACCTGCACGATGCCCGTGCGGTCGCGCAGATCGACAAAAATCACGCCCCCGTGGTCCCGGCGGCGATTCACCCAACCGGCGAGCACGACCTCCTGCCCCACGGACTCGTTGCCGATCTCACCGCACATATGACTGCGACGCAGAGAACCCATCGCATCGAGGCGGATCGTTTCGGACTTCATCTCGCGCTTCTCACGATCTTGTCATCAGGAAAGTTCAATTAAATCGCCGACTTGGATAGCAACCCAGCATAGGCCTGTCAAACTGGCTGGACGCGAAAGCCCGGAGCGACTCCGGGAAACTAGCAGCCGAGCTGCGAACTCGCGTGCAGTCGGGTGCAAAAAGCTCGGAAGGGGTTGAAGTGGGGGGCGGCACCGTTCCGATTGCGGGGCTTCGGGGATAAGGCTCGGGGGTGCTTGCTTTACTGGGGTTGGTTGCCAATTGGGCGGTTAGGGAAAAGGCCCGGTCTGGCTGGGCGGACGGGTTGGGCGTCGGCGAGAGGGCGGGGCGGGGGAGAATTTTCAGCCAGGTATTGCGGAGATGTCGATTAGGCCGCGTCTGCGCCAGCCTTTGCTGAGGAGCCAGCTCGCTGCCTTGGCGACTCCTACTTCTTCCTGGGTGGATGCCTTCACGCGCAAGCTCTCGGAGCTTGCGCGCCAGCCGTCAAACTGGCTGCCCGAAGAGGCCTCGTCGATCTTCACTGGTGGCGCATGGCCGTTTCGCTGTTTGAAGTGCTTTCGAATATTGAGAAGTACATATCGAAGCGCGTTGCGCACCTGCTGGGGCGAAGTGAGAAGCTGAACGTGGCAGCGGCCTGCAATCACCTTCCCGGTGCGCTCAAAGACGCGATTCACAGCCAGTGCAAACCGAGCAGCGATCGACTTCATGCCCCGAGAGAGGGCATCCTGGGACTCGGCTTCTACGATCATGTGAAGATGATTGTGCTGGATGGAATACTCAACCAACCGGAAGTCGCCGCGCTCACACCCCTGAGAG